>NZ_WUEH01000011.1 GCF_010468615.1 Pseudodesulfovibrio sp. JC047
ATGATATTTTAATCCTAGCCATGTCGGCCTCCTTTGAGCTTCACTTTTACTGGTACTGTTACCAGATTAAGCCTTGGAGTGCCGACATGGTATTTTTGTGGCGTTATTATTCAGTCGAGCGTGTTGACTGTTGTTTTCACTTTGCTAAATTAAGAGTATGGCACATGAGATATCCATTCATAAATTGTACAAATCACGTTTTTGCTGGCTCCTGGCCGTGCTCGTTTTCGGGGGCGTGCTGTGGGGGAGGACGGCCCTGGCGAATTCGCCGAAGTTGCATATTGATTATCCTGAATATTGGCCGTTTTTCACGCACAAGACCGGTGGTGGGGTCGAAGGCATTTTTGGTGATATCATTACCGAGGCTCTGTCGCGGATGGGGATTGGCACAATCTGGCATGAATATCCGTGGGGGCGTTGCCAGATGAATGTGAAATGCGGTCAGGCAACGGCCATGGTTTCAGTGCCGACAGAGGAACGAATGACGTACACTGTCACCCACAAGCATCCATTTTATGTAAAAGAGCTGACGGTTTTTACCTATGCAGATCATCCGAAGATGGCTGAGATCGAGGCCATTACCTCACTGGACGATATTTTAAAAAATGATTTGTCGGTCGTGACATATGTCGGCAATGGCTGGAGTGATGTTTACTTCGAGTCGCAAGGGATAACGACCCACCAAACGCCCCAGTTGAAAAATGTCTGGCGGATGCTGGCCAATAAACGTGCTGACATTGCTGTGGAATGGCCAGGGGCGGCATGGGCGCACATCATTGACGGCAAGGTGAGTGGTTCAATCGTGCAGACTAAAGTCGTACTGACGTCAATGCCATTTCATCTCCTGCTTCGTAAAGGATGTGTGTATTGCGACCGGCTGGATGAATTTGACGCGGTGATCCAACAGATGAAGCAGGAAGGGGTGATTGATAAAATCGTCCGAAGGTATGCGCAATTGGCACCGGAGACGTGCATTCTTGATGAATGAAAGGCCGCCCGACAGAGTGTCAGGCGGTCTTTTTTATCTCATGGGTTGCGAGTGCGTCTAATGCGCTTCGGCCCAGTTTTTTCCAATTCCCATATCGACCTTGAGCGGGACATCCAGTTGTGCGATGTCCTGCATGATTTGTGTGAGACGCTGCCCCGCGGCTTCAATGGTTTCCTTCGGGGCCTCGATGATAAGTTCATCATGCACCTGAAGAATGAGCTTGGCTCCGAGTTCTTGTAGTTCCTTGTCCGTCTGGGCCGCGAGCATGGCCATTTTGATGATGTCGGCGGCTGATCCCTGAATGACCGTGTTCACGGCCTGGCGTTTGGCCTGGGACGCGAGTTGGTTGTTTCGGGAATGCAGTTCCGGCAACAGACGGCGCCGTCCGGCAAGCGTGGTGACGAAGCCGTGTTTTTGGGCGTCTTCAACGATGGTGTCGTAGTACGTCTTGAGTGTGGCCATTTTTTCGAAATACTTTTCCGTGAATTCCTTGGCCTCGGTCTGTTTGATCTTGAGTTCTCGGGCCAGTTTCTGAACACCCATACCGTAGATCAGACCGAAGTTGATGGTTTTTGCGCCACGCCGTTCTTCTGATGTGACATCCTCAACGGTTTTGTCGTTGAGCAGGGCTGCGGTCCGTGAGTGAATGTCCTCATCATGACGGAACGCGACGATCAAAGCCGGATCTTTGGAAAAATGTGCCAGAACTCTCAGCTCGATTTGTGAGTAATCAGCAGCAGCCAACAGATTGCCCGGGGCCGCGTTGAAACAGGCGCGCATCCGAGGTCCATGCACCCCGCGAATGGGGATGTTTTGCAGGTTGGGCTGCGAACTGGAGAGTCGGCCTGTGGCGGTGGACAATTGATTGAAATGGGTGTGCAACCGGGAGGTTGAATCCACCAGTTTCGGCAATGGTTCCAGATAGGTGGAACGCAGTTTTTCCAGCATGCGATATTCGAGCACCGCTTCCACGATGGGGTGTTGATCCCGAATCTTTTCCAGGACCTGGTTGGCGGTGGATCGGAGTCCGGTGCTGGTTTTCGAACCAGCTTTGATCCCGAGGGTGTCGAACAGCACCACGGCCAGTTGTTGGCTGGAGCGGATGTTGAATTCCTCTCCGGCGTGGCCGATAATGGTTCGGGTCAGCTCGGCCAGTTGCGCACTGACATCATCGAGAAATCCTTTGAATGCGTCAAGGTCAACCGAGATCCCGTTTTTTTCCATGGCAACCAGAACCGGGATGAGCGGTATTTCCAGCGTGTGCATGAGTGGACCGAGTTCAGCGGTTTCCACCTGTCCTTGAACGCCTTGCATGTAGGCCAGTGCGGCCAATCCCTGGGATTGCGAATGCAGTCCCTTGGCTGATTGGACAAATTCCGGTCGTCTATCCTGATACATGGATTGTTTGAGTCGGGTCCAGGTGTAGTTTCGGGATTCCGGGTCGAGAAGATAGGCCGCCAGACTGAGGTCAAACCATTGGCTTGCCAGAATGTATTCCCATGCCGAATCCGCCCGCAGTAAATCCTGCACTGAGGGGGTGGCGATCACTGAAGCGTCCGCAAGTGCGCGAACCAGATCGGCGACATCGCCGGTATAGCGATATTCTGTTCCTTCCATGCCGATGAAGAAGCCGTTTTTTGTGAAAACGAGGCCCACGTCTTCGCCTGCCAGATTTGGTAGTTCAGCGATGGATGGTGCTTCATTCACGGCCAGAGGTTCTTCGACCTGCGGTGTGGCTGGAGTTTCGCCGAACAAGGATAACATGCCGTCGCCCTGTGCCTGTGCAGGTTGCGCGGATTGCGCAGTGACTTGCGGTGTGCTTGCTTCTTTTTGGGTTGCCATCTTTTTGGGCAAGTCCCGTTGCAAACCGCGCAGTTCGTACTCTTCGAGAAAGGCGTTGAGTGCGTCCACGTCCATGTCCTGCACCAGAAAATCGTCAATGGGATTGTCACAACAATCCGTTTTCATGCGGGTCAAGTCGCGGAACATGAAGACTTTTTCGAGTTCCGGTTCAACCTTGGCGCGGAGTTTTTCCGGGAGTTTGTCGATATTGTCACGCATTTCTTCCAGCGTGGGACCGGTCGCTGCAAAAATTTTGCGCGCTGTAACTGGTCCGACTTTGTGGATGCCGGGGATATTGTCCGCCGAGTCGCCGATGACAGCCTGGAAATCCGGCCATGTCGTGGGTTCCATGCCTTCTTTTTCCCGAAAACTCTCGAGTGTGTAGAAGGTTTGCTTGCGTCCGTGCTGGCTGACCATGGCCACGTTGGTATCAAGGCACTGTTTGATGTCCTTGTCTGAGGCCAGAATGATGACGGGACGATCCTTTTTATAGCGATTCGCCAGAGCGCAGATGCAGTCGTCAGCCTCGACGCCGTGGGAGACAAGAAGCTTGAGACCCAGCAATTGAACACCTTGCTGGACCGGCTCGATCTGATCGGCCAATGCTTCGGGCATGGGCGGTCTGTTTGCCTTGTATTGGTCATACAAGTCATTGCGGAACGTCTTGCCTCGACCGTCCATCATGAATGCGACGTGTTTCGGCTTTTCGTCCTTGAGCAGGTTCATGAGCACCCTGAGCACCGTGTTGATCGCGTTGGTGGGAAAACCATCCGAGCGAGACAGGTCGGCGCGGGCATAAAAGGCCCGATAGAGCAGGGCGGTTCCGTCGATAAGGTAAATGGGGTCCGTATCGAAATTGAGGTGTTCTTTGAGCGACATATATATGGTGTGAGTAAGAGTTATACTTTACGAATCGTGGCCTTGCGACCTTGTCCGATTCGTTTGAGCATGAATATTTCCGGGTCCACGCCGTCCAGTTCCTCGATGGGGACTTCGGCGCGGGCGGCCTGTTTGTGACCTCCGGCAGATCCGAGACCATTCATGAGTTTTTGGGCCATGGTCCCCATATCGCGGCGTTGGCCGTCTCCGCGAAGGATGCAGACGAGTTTGTCTTCCGATGTTCCGGACACGACCACCCAGGGAACATCGTGAACCCGGGTGAAGAAGTCGGCGACAATGACCAGAATATCTGGGTTTTCCACATTACCGCAATAGGAGAACAAGCCTTTTCCCACCCGGCGCAGGTTGTAGAACGCGCGGGAAATGTAGCGCATCCAGTCCAGATGGAATTCACTGCGGCTGATGCGGTTCATCAATTTGGAATCAGCGAATTTTGACAAGAATTTGAAGGCCGCCATGTCTGCGTCGATGAACTTGCGTTCAAAGGTTTTGGTGTCGCAGCGGATACCGTACATCAGGGCCGTGGCCAGGAGTTTGGCCGGGCGGATTTTCATATTGTACAGGTATTCGGTCATCATGGTGCAGACAGAGCCGTATTTGGGCCGGATATCCACATATTCGGCCTCGACCAGATTGTCTTCGGCAATGGGGTGATGATCGATCACCACAGAAAAATCGAATTGCTTGAATTCGGGATTGTGGTGGGGCTGCGAGTCTACCAGCGCGAATTTGTCGAACTGGACCGCCAGTGTCGGCGTCAATTTTTGCGTGGGTATGCGGCAATAACGGATCATCGACAGGTTGTCCGGTCGTTTGATCTCGTTGATTTGTGCAATGGCGGTTCGATTGACTCGACGCGCCATGATGCGCCTCAACGCCAGGGCCGATCCCAGTGCGTCCGGGTCGGCATTGATGACGATAAGCCAGTTATCGTCTTTGGTGAAGAGTTCGAGCAAGTGCTCGACCTGTTCATCCAATTGTCGAAAGAGTGCCAAAAAAGCTATCCCCGTTTCAGGGTTAACGGAAGCCCGGCAGCGACCAGAAATGCCTGGTCGGCCTGTTCGGCGATGCTTTTGTTGAGCGCGCCGAGGCTCCGAACAAATGCTCGGACTTCACCGGAAGCCGGTAAAACTCCGAGTCCGGTTTCACAGGAAACCAGTATCAGATTCGTGGAGTCCCAATCCGTGAGAACATCCATGAGTTCCTGTGTTTTTTCGTCTGCACATCCAGCTTCTCGACAGGCGAAAATCCAGTAGTCGAGACTGTCCACAAGCACAGACGGAAAGTGCAATTTAGCCTGTCTCAGCGCTTGAGGCAAGTCCTCGGAAACTTCAATAACTTCAAGGGTTGCGGAACGTTCTCTCCGGTGCTTGGCGATCTGTTCACGAAACGCGAAGTCCTTGGCTTTGCCTGTGGCGATGAAAACGCCCGGTTGTTCAGCCTTGGACAGCACGTCGAGTGCAAAGTCGGATTTCCCGGATTTGTTGCCGCCAAGTATCAGCGTTATCATGATTCGTTACTCCAGCAGGATGTCCACTGACCCAAAAGGTCAAGGGAATGAAACAGGCCCTGCTCATTGAACAGTTCCAGTGTGACTGTCGGTCCGGTAAAATTGTTGAGCAGAGTGCGTAACAGGTCGCGTCCACTCTTGTCCATGTTCGAGAGGGGCTGGTGCCGCTGGCGGGTTTCCATGCCGTAGACATGGAGCATCTGTACATGTCGCCACAGGTCGGGCAAATCGAGAATCTTCTCTTGTTCGTAGGCCAGCAGATGACCGATATCGAGACACGCGGAATAGCCGGCTTCCCGGATTTCATCCCAGATGGGTATCAGGCTATATCCCTGGATGTTTTCGATGAGAAAATTCGCAGGATCGACCCCTTTGTCCCGTAACCGTGCGGCTAGCGGGATGAGCATATCCAGTTCGGTGGGGGGATGCAGAACATAGGCATGCGGAGACAGGAAGGCTGCTTTGTCAATCAGTCTGTCCAAGGTGTGCCAGATGGTGTCCAGCCCGGTTGACCAATCGAGATCCAGGGGCAAGTGAACATGCCACGACACCGGCAGTTCAGCCAGGGATGGGGGCAGATCAACGTCCGTATAGGCGAGACAGGCTTCGGCTTCGAAAAAAAGCAGGTCGATTTCCGGGAATCGTCCGGCGAGATACACCGCGTTTTCAGCAGCCCCCGCAGGGATGACAAACGACGGTGCGGCAACGGAATACGGAAATTTCACAGCCCATTTTCGTTCAGCCTCGCTGACGGAATCAGGCCATTGGCGTGCAGGTTTTTCCCCGTTGTCACGGCGATTTTTTTTGAAACTGTCGGGCATTGTTGCTCTCTTGATATCGGGCACAGACCTTGCAAAAATACGGACAAACGCACGAATTGCCGAGGTCAGAGCCATGATACGACTCAAAAACTTCTGCCAGCATATTTTCAACCCGCTGCATCTTTTTTGCCGTCTGCGTCAGGCGGGGCTATCCGTCTTTACCGCACGGCATCTGTGCCGGGTGTATGAACGCGGTTTGTATCGATTCTTTTTTTAATCGAGTAAACCGAGTTGTTTCTCTTTGGTCACCCGTTTGGCGGCCAGAGTGGACTTCGTCAACAGATTGTGTGGCAATTCTCGAAGGTAGCGGGATGCGGGCAAATTCAGCTTCTTGCCGTACAGTTGTCGTTTGTCGGAACGGCTGATGTACAGATGCCGTTTGGCACGGGTCATGCCCACGAACATCAGGCGGCGTTCTTCGTGGAATCGTTGCCCCCGGCCCGGAGTGAGTGTCACCTTGGCCGTCAGCAGATTCATTCCGGCAAAGGGAAGGATACCTTCTTCGCACGCAGGCATGAAGACGGCATCGAATTCCAATCCCTTGGATGCATGAAGGGTCATGATTTGCACTTTTTCCGCTGATTTTCTGACCAGTTCCAGCTCTGTCTGGAGGCTGACCCAGTTGACCAATCCTTGCCACCCACCACGTTGATTGAATTCCTTTTTCAGTTCCTTGAACTGTCTGCTTTCCCAGAAGAATTGATCGAATGGCGGTGTTTCGTTCAAAAAGGCGGCCAGTGCGACCGGGCCTTTGGCCAGAATATGATCCGGGACATCGAGCACATCTTCCGAATCAGATAGTGTCATGCCCAGAAATTGTTGGGCGGCCTTGAGAATGCTGGCGACTCGTGGTTCCTGCCAGAATCCTTCCAGTTCCGGGGTGGAGACGGGAATACCCGCGCGTTTCAGGATCTTTTCAAGAATGGGAATAAGGGCCTTGAACCGGACAAGGACTGCGATATCTCCCGGAGCGAGTGTGCCGCATTCTCCATGATCCGCGATGGAATGACTGGTCGCGCCGATGAGTGCCTTGATGCGGTCACTGATCCACGAGGCTTCCCGTATTCCATCCGGTCCTTCAAAAAGGTGAATCGTTGCGGCAATATCTTGATTGGCGTGCAACTTGGGTGCATCCGGGAACAGGGATGCCGCAGTGTCAAGAATGGCCTGTCCGGATCGGTAGTTTTCCAACAGGGTGATGGACTCCATCTTGGGCCACAATTCAGTGAGTCGTTTTTCCACATCCTGTGTGGCTCCCCGGAATCCGTAGATGGATTGATTGGGGTCGCCGATGCAGAAGACGCCTTCACCGGATGGACCGGCAACGCCTTTGATGACAGCGAGTTGCAGCGGAGTGAGGTCCTGGACTTCGTCCACCAAAACATGGGTATACGGCATTTTGAACGTCGGTGCGCCGGATTGTTCCAGCATGAATTCGAGCAGATCGGTATAATCGACCAAATCCCAATGATTTTTCTGGTTGCCGTAATTAATATGTGCTTCGGCCAGATCCTCGGGTAGTTCTTCCAGTCGTTCGCGGGCCAAGGTGTACTTGTTCCAGTAGTGGTCGAGATTTTTACCGGCGAATTCCGGGTTGACTTCGGCGAACAGTTTTTTGGCCGCAGCTTCCGGAACCACGATTGGTGTGTCGGAATAGGCATGTCGCCAATAGTCGAAGCACAAGGAGTGCAGGGTGCCGGCCTGGGGCGTGTCCGTGCTGTCTCCTCGCAGATGTTTCATGCGGTCCCGCAGCTCTTGTGCGGCCCGGCGCGTGAAGGTCAGGGCGAGTATGCGTTTCGGGGGAACCCCGTCGGCAATGAGTCGATCAATGCGGCCCATCAGCGTCTGCGTCTTGCCGGTGCCGGGACCGGCCATGACCAGGACGGCTTCCGGACCTGCGTCAATGGCGACCTGTTGTTCTTTGTTATATTTCATCTGAGGGACGGAGGTCTTTTTGCGGAGTACAACCTTGGTCGGTTTGGCCCGTTCGCCCACATCCTGATGTGTGTCCTGCACGGCCATGGACACCAGGGTCCCGCCGTTTTTGATTTCATCGCGTTCTTTTTCGGAAAAGACGGTAATGGTGCCGTATTCGCCGTCAAATCCAGCTTTGCGGATGACAAGTCCTTCCCGCATACGGGATAGTCCTTCGCCCAGATGCGGAGCAAATTTGTTGAGGTCTTCTGCCGGAGCGCGTTGGAGGATATCCAGCTCGTTGCCAAAGGCCTTGAGCAGTTTCATGTAGAGCAGGTTGACTTTTTTTGACTTCGGTCCGACTCCCACGACTTCGGAGAGGATTTCCTTGAGCGGAATCATGGATACGAAATTCGCTGCACCAGCGGGTTTGACCGGCTCTTCACGGTCAGCCAGAGAAAGGATGCGGTTATACACGCCTACGGTAACGGGCTTGCCGCAGACCGGGCAGATGCCATCGCGGGCAATGGTCTCGTGCGGGTCCATGGACACGCCGCATTTACGGTGCCCGTCCATGTGATATTTCCCTTCTTCCGGGAAAAATTCCACCGTACCGAGAAATTTGTGGCCCAGACCTTCGCTTCGCAGTGCGCGATAAATGCCTTCATAGGAGATTTCACCACGGAACAGATTGGCTTCGCGTCCCAATTTTTCGCCGGAATGGGCATCCGAGTTGGAAATGAGTTTGATGCGGTCGAGTTCCGACCAGGTCCAGTTCATTTCCGGGTCAGAAGACAACCCGGTTTCCATGGCGAAGATTTCATCGGCATAGTCGCCGAAACATTCGCGGATGGAATCAAACCCGGACCGAGACCCGAAGAGTGAGAACCATGGGGTCCAGATATGCGCCGGGACCAGAAAGGCCATGGGATGGGTTTCCAATACCATGTCAATGAGGTCGCGGCTATCAAGGCCAAGAATGGGACGGCCATCGGATGCGAGGTTGCCGACTTCGCCCAGCTTTTCGTTGAACCGTTTCACGGATTCAATGTCCGGCATGTACACGAGATTGTGGACCTTGCGGACTTTGCCGCCGCGTTTGTAAATGGAACTGATCTCGGTCTGGAGCATGAAGCGGACACGGCCGGGAATTTCTCCTCCAAAAGTCGGAATTTCCGATTCAAGCCCATCGGATTCCTTGAGGGTGAAGAGTCCCTTTCCATTGTCCTGGAGCTGATCTTCGATTTCGGCCAGCCATTCGGGGTGCGTGAAATCTCCGGTACCCAGGACGGTCAGTCCTTTGAGGCGCCCCCAAGCTGCCAGGCTCCGGATGGTCAAGTTCTTGCTCGTAGCGCGAGAAAAACGGGAGTGGATGTGCAAGTCTGCGGTGAATCTTTCCATGGACGGAACAGTATAACCATACGATCTTTATTGCAACAGAAGTCAGTGGGAAAAATGGGTTGACCCTGTATTTTGTTGCAGTTACAACTTTCAAATGCCTTTACACGAATTAAACCCGCAGGGGTCTCTTGGTTTTTTGACATGGAAGGTTTCGAGAATCGTGACAAATGATTTGTCTGCCAGATTCGCCGAAGCCGGGCTTGATATCACTGTCGAACAATGGCGTGCTTTGATTCCTGCATACAAACGGGACGGCTTGACTCAAGGCGAATTGTGCGAAGTCATGTCTCAGGAAAAAACTGGTGTCAGCCGGTTGGTGTCTGCGCTGGAAAAACGTGGTTTGTTGCGTCGGGAATCGAGCAAGGCTGATCGTCGGGTTAAGTTCCTGTACATCACCGAAGCCGGTCGGACTTTGATCGAATCTTCATTTGAGCCGGTGGTGCATGTCCTTGCGCAGACCGTGAAAGATGTGGATCCCGCCGAGCTTGCCATTTGCCAGAAGGTCTTGTGGCAGATCATTACATCTCCAGAACGAGAGGAGAAGCTGTTGCAAAATGTTGAATGTAGTTCTTGACGACTGCGTGTTGTCGAGGTTTCCCATAGGTGTTTGTAAAAATATAGTATGATGAATGGGGTATTCATGAAAAAGATATTTTTATTTCTTATTTGTTGTGGACTTGCCGTGTTGCTTGCCACGCCGGTTCTGGCCCAGAAATCAGGAGAAAGGCCTCCTTCTCCTGTCGTAATCGACAAGGTGACAACAGGAGATATGGCGCCGCAAACCGAATATATCGGGACCGTCTTTTTTACGGAAATTTCCAATGTGGCCGCCGAAGTTGACGGCAAGCTGGTTGGGTTGAAGGTTCGGGAAGGGCAGCGGATCAAGAAGAATGATCCGCTTGTGGTTTTGTCTTCCGAGATTCTGAGCCGTACCATTGCCAATGGAAATGCATTGATGGAGCAGGCAAAGGCCGAGTATGAGCTGGCCAAACGGGAAAATGTTCGGACAACCAAGTTGTACGAAAGCGCGACCGTTGCCGAGGGTGAATACGATACCAAGCGGCTGACTGCCGTGTCCGCCGAAAAGAAGATGATCGCGGCAAAAGCGATTTTGAATCGACTGTATACCGAGCGGGATAAAAAGACGATTCGTGCGCCATATGATGGAATTGTCCTTGAACGAAAAGCGTTTCGGGGAGAATGGGTCTCCAAAGGTTCGGTCGTGGCCGTGGTGGCGCGTGACGATGAATTCGATGTGGTCGTCAATGCCCCGCGTGAAGCATTCGGTGTTGTCAGCCCAGGTCTTAAGGTCATTGTCCACACTGCGGGTAAGGAACTGACGGGCACGGTGTTCGCCACCATTCCAAAAGGAGATATCACCACCCGGACGTTCCCGGTCAAGATTCGGGTCAAAAATGATGGCTCGCTGGCCGAGGGCATGGAAGCTCGTGTGACACTGCCTAAAGGCGTTGGCGGCAAGACGTTGATCGTGCCACGCGATGCAATTATTTCCGCTCGTGGGCAGTTGGTCGTCTGGTGCGTCATTGACAGCAAGGCTGTGCCCATGCCTGTTTACGTGGTCGGGTACCGCGGTTTGAGTGCTGGCGTGAAATCCAAGACACTCAAGGAAGGCATGGATGTCGTGGTCAAGGGCAATGAGCGGCTTCAACCGCAGCAGCCTGTCGCCGCTCAACCCATGAAGCAGCAATAGGGGGCGTTATGGATATTGTCGGAACCGCCATACGAAAACCCGTTGCTGTCCTGGTTGGTGTCATTCTGGTGACCATGTTCGGCGTGGTCGCATTGTTAAGCCTGCCGTATCAATTGTCGCCGGACGTCACCGAACCCGTCATCACCGTGACGACCTCCTGGACCGGAGCTACGCCCTATGAAATGGAGCGTGATGTCATTGAAGAGCAGGAAAAGGTGCTCAAAGGCATTCCTGGTCTGACCAAGATGGAGAGTTCCAACTATAACTCCTTGTCTGAATTGACGCTCAAATTCGAGATCGGGACCGAAATCGATCGTGCGCTTTTGCGTGTGTCCAACAAACTCGATGAAGTTCCGGATTATCCTGATGACGTTGATCGACCGATTATTTCTGCCACGGGTGCGTCCACCTCGCCCGTGATCTGGATGTTGCTCAAGGGATTGCCCGGCAACGATGCGGACGTCACGACATACATGACATTTTTTGAGAATGAGATTCGGCAGTATATCGAACGTGTGCCCGGTGTGGCTGATCTGTTCATGGGCGGTGGTCGTGAAGACGAAATGCATATCGTCGTGGACCCGACCAAGTTGGCTTCGTATAACTTGACGGTCACGGAACTCATGACTGTGTTGCAGAAGGAAAATGTGTCTGTGGCCGCCGGAACACTCGGGGTCGGACGGCGCGATTTCCGTATCCGCACACCAGCCGAATTCAAATCCATTGATGATATCAAATCCGTTGTCATTACTTCTTCCGGGCAGTTTCGTGTGACGCTCGGAGACGTTGCCACGGTGTCCCGAGGCAATGAAAAGCCGGTCACGGTCATGTTGCAACGGCATGCTTCCGGTATTGCCGTTGGCGTCAAGCCCGAACCCGGAACGAATATTCTGGACATGACCAATGCGGTGGAAGCAGTTGTTCAGGACTTGAACGCGAACGTGTTGGCCGAAAAAGATATTGTTCTCGATTGGGTCTATGACCAGCGGCCATACATTGAAGGTGCCATTGATCTGGTGCAGCGGAATATTCTCATCGGATCTGCGATGGCCATTCTGGTCTTGTTCATTTACCTGCAATCGTTCAGTTCCACGATTATCGTGGCTGTGTCCATTCCCGTGTCCATCATTGGTGCATTCATCATGTTTGCTGCGGCGGGACGTAGTCTGAATATTGTCTCCATGGCCGGAATCTCTTTTGCCGTCGGGATGCTCGTGGACAACGCCATTGTTGTTCTTGAAAATATCGACCGACACCGACATATGGGCAAAACAGCTTTCAGGGCGGCCTATGATGGTGCCAGTGAAGTCTGGGGCGCGGTTTTGGCCTCGACATTGACCACGGTTGCTGTCTTCCTTCCCGTTGTTTTCATGGAGCAGGAAGCCGGACAGTTGTTCAAGGATATCGCCATTGCCGTGACCTGCGCCATCGTGCTGTCACTCTTTGTCTCTGTGTTGGTCATTCCCATGTTGGCCAATCGGTTTTATGCCATTGCCGAAAAGAAGAAGGCCAAAAACAGTGGCGGGCCGCGAAAGCCTGCTGGCCTATCCATTGCCAAGCGTGTGCTTGCTCCGTTGACCAAGTTTGGAAGTCTGGGGGCGGGTTTCATCACCATGCTGTTGCGCTTGTCCCTCAAAAATTGGGTCAGTCGGCTTGTAACAGTCGTTGGTTTGACCATGGTCTCAGTGCTGATCGTGTGGACCATGTTCCCGAAGATGGAATATCTGCCGCAGGGCAACCGGAACTTTATCTTGTCCATTTTGATTCCACCGCCAGGTCTTTCCTATGAGGAACGAGCCGAGATTGGTTCCTACATCTTTGAAGAGGTGGAGCCGCATTTCGACAAACGTATCGGGGATGTCCCGGGTATCGAAAGTCTGTTCTTCGTGTCGCATCCCACGATCCACCTTTTTGGAGCCATTTCTAACGAGGAGCAGAATGCCGCCCAATTGATCCCGTATTTCATGCGGTTGATCAACTCGATTCCCGGCATGTTCGGGGTTGCCCTGCAAGCTTCGATCTTCGAGCAGGGGCTTGGTGAAGGACGGGTTATCAATGTCGATTTCTCCGGTGACGATCTGGAACAGCTTGTGGCCGCTGCCGGGACTATGTTTGGCATGACTTCCAAAGCCATTCAAGGTGCCCAGATTCGACCGATTCCTTCGTTGGAATTGCTCTATCCCGAGGTTCGTTTTCATCCGTATCGGGATCGGGTGCGTGCCGCTGGCCTGACCGCCTCTGATCTGGGCATGGCTGTGGACGTGATTCTCGATGGACGAAAAATTGGTGATTACAAGGAAGAGGGCAAAAAAAAGATTGATCTGATTCTCAAAGCGGCCAGTAAAGATGTCAGGACACCCGAAGAACTCTATTCCCAATTGGTGGCGACACCAAAGGGCTGGGCGGTCCCGCTTTCATCACTCGCATCCATGGAAAATACCTATGGTGTAAACCAGATTCGACATCTCGAACGACGGCGGACCATCACCCTCCAGGTGACGCCGCCGCCGGATATGCCGTTGCAGTCGGCCATGGAACTTATTCAGGAAAAGCTTCTTCCTGCCGTTGAAAAGACCGGTGTCATGCACGGCGTGCAGGCCAAGTTATCCGGTGCGGCCGATAAGCTCACCGTGACCCGTGATGCCTTGCAGTGGAACTTCATTCTCGCAATCATCATCACGTATCTGCTCATGGCTGCCTTGTTCGAGAACTTTATTTATCCGTTTATCATCCTGTTTACGGTGCCGCTTGCCGGGGCCGGCGGATTCCTCGGATTGTGGTTGGAGAACATTCTCATCGGTCCACAGGCCCTTGATATTCTGACCATGCTCGGATTTGTCATTCTCATTGGTGTTGTTGTCAACAACGCCATTCTCATCGTGCACCAGTCGCTTAACAATATTCGTGAGCACGGTATGGAGCACAAAGAAGCTGTCATCGAAGCCACGCGAACTCGATTGCGGCCAATCTACATGTCCGCGACAACCTCGATTTTTGGTATGCTTCCGCTTGCCGTGGCCCCCGGGCCTGGTTCGGAGCTTTATCGAGGACTTGGGTCCGTCGTACTCGGCGGATTGGCTTTGTCCACGGTCTTTACCGTGTTCGTCATTCCCGCATTGCTCATGTTTGTGATCGGAATGGAAGAAGTCGGCAGCAGAAAAGGAATGGAATAATCAGGTGCCTTCGGCAGGACCCTTCGGGGATTTTGCCGGAGGTCCATTTCATGGAGACCAGGACGCCGTCCTGGACCTGCCAAAGGCCGAGGGCCTTTGGAATCCCATGTCGCCTGTCGGCGAGGGGTGCACGAATGCGTGAGGCTGGGCCATGGAATGGCCGCGACAAAAAAGCGCGGGAGACTTTCTTTGATCGGAAAGTTCTCCCGCGCTTTTTTGCCGCGGCCGGTTGCCGACGTTGCCTGTTTTGGAAGTCGAACGCACAGGAAATGATGGCAGCGTGTTGAGAGATGAATTCATGAAGAGTTCTTTTTAATGGTCCCGTCCTTTTTCGCAAAGTATATATGAAAAGTTTGGAGGCAATGTAGAAAGTACTTATCGGTGGTCTTTTTCGGCAGGACCCTTCGGGGAATGCTGCCAAAGGCCTATTTCATGGAGATCAGGACGCCGTCCTGGACCTGCCAAAGGCCGAGGGCCTTTGGAATCCCATGTCGCCTGTCGGCGAGGGGTGCACGAATGCGTGAGGTTGGGCCATGGAATGGCCGCGACAAAAAAGCGCGGGAGACTTTCTTTGATCGGAAAGTTCTCCCGCGCTTTTTTGTCGCGGCCGGTTGCCGACGCTGCCTGTTTTGGAAGTCGAGCGCACAGGAAATGATGGCAGCGTGTTGGGGAATTCATTCAAGAAGAGCCTCTTTATTGACTATCCCTTGCGCGAAGCGCACCCAAAAAGTTTAGGAAAAGAGAGGGATTGGGGGTCTGGGGGAAAGGGGGAGAAAGAACCCTTTTCAAAGGGTTTTTCTCCCCCTTTCCCCCAGCCGCCGGAGGCATCTTCCCTTCCTGTCCCTCCCTTTCCCCTAGCGACTTGCTCGGGTGGGGTTTTCGAGGACTCTTTCGACGGCGATACGGATTTTCGAATTGATTTCGAAATCGGATAATCGGTTGGAGAGAACAATGGAACCTGACTGAGCGTATCCGGCGGGAATGAGATTGAGCGTGAGCGCGTAGATATCCTGGATATCGAGATCTTCGAAAATGAAATCCTGATAATAGTCATTGAGCAGTTGCGGAATGAGTTCAGCGACGCGTTTTTCGTTCCGATTGACGATTTTCGAAACATCGACATTGTGTATGTATACTGGTTCTTGCTGCATGATCGATCCTATGGACAAAAGTGAAATACCTGTTTGGGATGAGCATACCCATGTTTTTGGGGTGGTGCAATCGTGAGCTGAGAGAGCGGCCAGTCGTTGATTTGTGCAGCGAAAAGAGGTGGGGGGGGGCGATGGAGCGGAGAGGAAAGTGGAAAGAGGGTGAGTCGGGAGTAGCTGCGGGGTAAATAAAAGATCGGGACATGGTGGCATGTCCCGATCGAGGATTGAGCGTGTGGTGATGCGGAGATGAACTATTCGAACTCTTTCAGATAGCGTTCGAGCCGATTCATGGCTTCCTTGATGTTGTCCATCGAGGTCGCATAGGAGAACCGGATGTACCCTTCCGCTCCTTCGCCGAAATCGATTCCGGGTGTGACGCCGATTTTCGCTTTTTCGAGAATGTCGTAGGCGAGTTTGAGGGAACTGCCGCCGAATTTTGCGGCCAGATGGCGCATGTTGACCAGGACGTAGAACGCGCCGGTGGGGATGTTCTTGATGGTGAATCCCATGGCGGTGAGTCGGTCGAGAATGTACAGACGGCGTTTGTCGTAGGTCGCTTTCATGCGTTCGACATCGTCACCGGCTTCCTTGAGCGCGGCTAGACCTCCCCATTGCGCCATGCTGTTGGCGGAGATGAAGAAGTTTTGACAGGCGGTTTGCAGCGTGCGCATGAACTGGGGCGGGGCGATGAGATATCCCAGTCGCCAGCCGGTCATGGCATAGAGCTTTGAAAATCCGTTCAGGACAAACGCTCGGTCGGAGAATTCGAGAATTGAATGCCCGGTTTCTCCGTAGACCAGCCCTTGGTAAATTTCGTCGGACACGATCCAGAGTCCGTATTCTTCGGCCAACGCCGCAATGGCCTGCATCCGCTCCTTTGAAAGGAGGGTGCCTGTGGGATTCGCGGGTGAATTGATGAGGATCGCTTTGATGTTGTCGTTGGCCTCAAGCGCCTTGCGAATGGCGGACACGCGGTATTGGAAACCGTCGTCTTCGGAGACCGTGATCTTGATTTGTTCGGCACCGGCAAAGGTGATGAAATTGTCGTAACACGCGTAGCATGGATCGCTGGTGATGATCTGGTCTCCGGGTTCGAGCAGGGTGGAGAACAGGGTCAGCATCGCCGGGCTGGTGCCCTGCGTCACGATGATGTTCGCGGGATCGATGGTGACATTGTAGTGTTTCGCGTGATCTTCGCAGATGGCCTCTCGGAGTTCGAGGAGACCGAGTGAGTGGGTGTAGTGCGTCTGGCTGTTTTCGAGAGCCTTGCAGGAAGCGCGTTTGACACAGTCGGGTGTGTCAAAATCGGGTTCGCCCACTTCCATGTGAATGATGGATTCGCCATTGCGCTCCATGGCCTGGGCAGCCTCAAGGATTTCCATGACCAGAAAAGGGGTCAGGTCGCAACAGCGTTTTGAAATGCTCATGTGATTTTTCCGCCTGTTAAAAGGAAACCCCCGCCCCTGCCGTATTCAGCAAGAAGCGGGGGCAATTATTTAATGAATGTGTCGTTCTTTACGCAACGTCCACAAGCTCAATGTCGAATATGAGTGTTTGTCCCGCCAAGGGGTGGTTGCCGTCCAATGTGACGAGTTCCTCGTCAAACGAGGTGACGCGAACATACGCTGGCTGATCGTCTTCGGTGCGAATTTCCAGCATGATGCCTTCTTCCAACTCGACGTTGGGGGGCATTTGGTCCTTGCGGACCTGGAAGACCAGCTCCTCATTGGGATTGCCGTAGCCTTCTTCCGGGGGAATCTCCACGGTCATGGTGTCACCGACGTTTTTGCCAATGACGGCTTTTTCGAAACCGGCGATGACCATGCCCTCGCCGAGTTTGAACTCAAGAGGCTCGCGGCCTTCACTGGAATCAAATTGGCTTCCATCAGCTTTGAGTGTGCCGGTGTAGTGGACTTTGATAGTGCTGCCTTTTTGGGCTGCCATAGTGTCTCCTGCGTGTTGTGTGGTCCCGAAAGAGTACGGGATTTTTTTTCTATATAATGTTTTTGTCTAGAAGTCGAAATTCATGACTTGACGAACTTCTGCCATGGTTTGCTGTGCGTAGGCGCGGGCTTTTTCGTTGCCGGCGTACAAAATTTCCTGAACCATCGCGTCAGTACAGGCTGCGCGGCGTTCGTGCAAGGGCGTCAGAAATTCTTCCATGGATTTCATGAGCAGTTTCTTGCAGTCCACACATCCCCATGAGGCGTTTCGGCAGCCTTCCTGAATCTCGGGCAGCTTGGCCGGGTCGGTCATGAGTTCGTGGTACGGGTACAGGTTGCAGATATTCGGATCGCCCGGATCGGACTTGCGAAGCCGGTTCTCATCGGTCTTCATGCCGCGCAGTTTTGGCATGATTTCGTCAATCGGCTCTGAGAGCATGATCGAGTTGCCGTAACTTTTGGACATCTTGCGACCATCGAGACCGGGCAATTTGCATTCCTTGGTGAGCATGTCCGCCGGTTCCGGGAAAAGGTCAGTCTTGTTCAAATGATTGAAACGACGGGCGATTTCGCGGGTCAGCTCCAGGTGTGGCAACTGATCCTTGCCCACGGGCACGGCGCACGGCTTGTACATGAGAATGTCTGCGGTCATGAGCACGGGGTAGCCGAGAAAACCGAAGGTGTTCAATTCCTTTTGGGCCAATTCGGTTTTCTGTTCTTTGTATGTGGGACACCGTTCCAGCCAGCCAAGCGGGGTGGTCATGCCCAGAAGCAGGTTGAGTTCCGCGTGTTCCTTGACCATGGACTGCTGGAAAATACTACATTTTTCCGGGTCCAGGCCTGCGGCGACCCAGTCTTTGACCAGGCCGGGAACAAAACCTTTGGTTCTGGTGGGATCGGCGTATTCGCTGGTCAGGGCGTGCCAGTCAGCGACAAAGTAATAACAGTCATATTCTTCCTGGAGTTTGACCCAGTTGGCGATAACGCCGAAATAGTGACCAAGATGAAGGGGACCGGTGGGTCTCATGCCGGAAACGATGCGTTTTCTTTCGCTCATGATGAATTTGCTAGTGTCTAAAGGGTTACATGGGGATGCCGAGCAGGCTGGCCATGAAATGAACCACGGGCAGGATCAGCTCGCCAACCAGTGAAAAACCGGTGAAGCGCCCCAACAGGATGATGCCAATGAGGATGACGAAGCCATAGCGGCTCAGCGACATGAACGTATAGGCTGCTTTCGGAGGGAGAAAGTACGCGACAACGTTGCTGCCGTCCAGCGGCGGAATGGGCAGCAGGTTGAAAACGCCGAGAATGAGATTGACGAAGACGCCGTAGTACGCCACGGCATAGAATGCGCTCCGTCCATCAAGGTTGAAGGCAACCATGATATGAAATGCTAGGGCAAAGAGCGCGGCCAGCAGAAAATTGACGCCGGGTCCGGCCATGGCCGTGAGCATCATGCCTTGCCGGGGTTTGGCGAAATATCCGGCATTGACGGGAACGGGACGCGCCCACCCGAATTGGACAAAGAAAAAGGCCAGTGTTCCAATGGGGTCCAGATGCTTGAGCGGATTGAGTGTCAAACGCCCTTGGGATTTGGCCGTGGGATCACCGAGCAAATACGCCACGAATCCATGGGCTACCTCATGGCAAACCAATGCGATAAGCAGGCCCGGAGCCATGATGAGATAGAGCTGGATGTCTTGTGCGGTAATATCAAACATGCGATGCGGCTACCATGTATGGGGGCATAACGGCAAGAGGAATGTCTCGTCACGGGACCAGAATTCAGGGGTGTTGTCCAGAGAAAGCACCCACCGTCAAATTTCGGGAGGGTGCTTTCATTGGAGAAAGGCTGGTCATACGATTCGCGTTACATGCCGGACTTGTTCAGGGCCATGCGGACCTTGTCCTTGAGTTCTGAGAGGTCAACAGATTTGACGACATAATAATCGGCTGCAATGGATTTGAGGTCATGCTGGAAAGAATCGTATGCCGTTGAAAGAATGACTGGAATTTGCAGATCCTTGGTTCTGATTTCCTGCAAAAGATCAAGCCCGGAACGGCTGACACCGAGTTTGATATCCAGAATGACGATGGTCGGGTTTTCTCGTGTCATGACATCGAGGATATCCTCTTCACCATCTGAGGTGGCGACCGTATATCCTTCTGCTTCGAGTTCCTCCCGATAGAGCATACGGATATGTTTTTCATCATCGACAACGAGAATCTTCGGTTGGCTCATGAAATCCTCCTTGGGATCATTCCCTTATGGGTAATATACGCGAATCTTCGCTTTTGGGTCAACAAAGGTTTCGTGTTTTCATCCAGATTCTAACATATCGTCGCGTTTTGTCGATGGTGGTGAATATTTCCGTCTTTTTCCCACAGAGACACGAGGGTTGAACAGGATCTGCTTCCCCTGTAGTGTCCGGACACGCCGCTGGCCATCAAAGCGACTGGCGGAAAAAAAGGAGAAGTTGATGATTACAGTGAATCTTGAACCGGACGGAGAGCAGATCGAGATGCACAATACGCGCTCGGTCATTGCTGTGCTGAATACATTGAAGCTCCGTTCAACCATGGTCATCGTCGTGCGCGACGGTGAATTGCTCACAGCGGATCGGATGTTGAAAAATGGCGATACGCTGATGGTTCGTAAAGTAACGTCCGCAGGATAAGGGAGGATACACCATGAAATGTATTCGTTGTAAAAAGACCGCCTGTGTCGCGTTGCCCAGTCACCATTCCGGATTTTGCAAGGACTGTTTCCCGCTTTTTTTCACCAAACAGGTGGAAACAGCCATTCGTCGGGAAAAGATGTTTACCCATGACGAACGAATTCTTGTGGCCTTGTCCGGCGGCAAGGATTCGTTGGCCCTGATGCTCGAATTGAAATTGCAAGGCTATGATGTCACGGGGTTGCATATCGATCTTGGCATTCCAAAATCTTCGGAAAAGGCCCGGAAGAAAGTCGAGGATTTTTGCTCGTTGCATGATTTGAATCTGCGCGTGTTTGAAATGGAAAAATGGGGATTGCCCATTCCGGATATCAAGCAATACGTCAAACGGCCCGTGTGCTCGGTGTGCGGCAAGATGAAACGGCATCATTTCAATCGTATTGCTGTTGAAGAGGGCTTTGATGTCCTGGCCACCGGCCACAATCTGGATGATGAAGTGGCTCGTCTTTTTGCCAATACCTTGCGGTGGGATACCGCGTATCTGTCCGATCAGGGACCGGTGTTGCCCGCCAGCGATGGTTTTGTGCGCAAGGTCAAGCCGTTGTTCCGATTGAGTGAATTCGAGACCGCCAATTACGCTTTTCTCAAGGGGATCGAAATTCATTCCGATCCGTGTCCGTATGCGTCGGGTGCGAGTTTTACCAATCATAAGGAAATGTGGGGAGAACTGGAATATCGAAGCCCAGGCCAGAAATTCCAGTTCTATCAATCCTTTCTCAAGAAAGGAAAGCCCGCTTTTGCCAATCTGGAAAAAGAGGTCGGCGTGGAATTGCATCCCTGTGAGGAATGTGGGTCGCCCACCAGTGCCGGAGTGTGTTCGGTCTGTCGCATTCGTGCGGCGGTTCAGGCGAGCAAGGTGGAAGCAGGCGTCGCATAATCATGTCCATCCCAGCGATATCCGTCACCATGCCCTGCTACAATTGCGGGGAGACCGTGAGCACGGCTCTTGAGAGCCTGCTGCGGCAGACCATGACGGATTTCGAAGTGGTGACCGTGGATGACGGCAGTACTGATTCAACAGCGGGAATCCTGGCGGACTATGCGCGTCGGGATTCCCGTATTCGGATTGTGACCATTCCCCATGGTGGGGTGATTGCTGCGGCCAATGCGGGTATTGAGGCGGCTCGTGGTCGATATATCGCTCGGATGGATGCGGATGATGAATCCTTGCCGGATCGATTGGCTGCCCAGTCTCGATTTCTCGATGCGAACCCGGATGTCGGGCTGGTCGGGTGTCGAATCCAGTTTGGCGGGTGTCGGGAAACGTGTGCCGGGTACGCGCACTATGTGGATTGGACCAATACCGTGCTTTCGCATGACGCGATCAGTGTGCATCGATTCGTCGAATTTCCGGTACCCAACCCATCCATCATGTACCGGCGGGAGTGTATTGCTCGACACGGCATGTACCGCGAGGGTGATTTCCCGGAAGATTATGAGTTGTTTCTTCGGTGGCTGGAAGCGGGCGTTCGCATGGCGAAGGTGGATGCGGAGTTGCTGGTTTGGAATGATCCTCCGACTCGATTGTCCCGGACCCATCCTCGATATGATGTGGATGCGTTTTATCGGATCAAGACAACGTATTTGGCCCGGTGGCTGGCTCGAAACAATCCTTTGCATCCGGTGGTGCATATCTTGGGGTCCGGGCGTGTGACGCGCAAACGGGCCGATCTGTTGCTCAATCATGGTATGGAATTCGCGGCGTATTATGATATTGATCCCCGCAAGATTGGGCATGTGGTGAACGGGGTGCCGGTGATCGATCGGCATGATGTCCCGGAAGCGGGCACCGCTTTTTGTCTGTCCTATGTAGGCAGTCGCGGGGCGCGTGAGGATATCGCCGATTTTCTGCAAGGGCGGGGGTATGTCTTGGGACGGGATTTCATACCTGTGGCTTAATGTTTTCTTCTCTTGATGAATCTGGCATGGTTCCTCCATGACTGATACGAATATTCTCCAAAGTGTGTCTGATTTTAAGCCGAGAAGGCCGTGGCTGGCTGGACTATCGTCATTTATCGTGACGGGTCTTGGTCAGGTCTATAATGGACAGTGGAAAAAAGGGATTGGTTTTCTGCTGGCCGAGTTGGTTTTTTCTTTGGGCATGATGTGGTTCATGGCCGATTTCGTGTCCATGCTGCTCTGTCTTGCTATTGTCCTCGGGTATAAATTTTTTGTGGCTGGTGAAGCCTATGTTTCTGCACAATCCATGCAGGAATATACACCGGGTAAGGGCAATCGGTGGTGGGTCTATGGTCTGTTCATGGTGGTGAACATTGTCTTGGGAATTTTATTGCAACTGTGCCTTTCCCAACCGTACAAGACATATACCGCTGCATCCGGTTCAATGATTCCGGCCTTGTATGAAGGGGATTATTTCATGGCAGAGAATCTGGAGGAGGGCGATGCGCTACGACGGGGGGATGTCGTCATCTTTTCGTATCCAAAAGATGAAAATATCACGTTTATCAAGCGCGTCATCGGGCTTCCGGGGGAGACGCTGGACATTCGGCGGCAACAGGTTTTTATCGACGGGCAACGGCTGGAAGAATCGTATGCGCGTCATACCAAGGACAGTCGGTTGCCGCAGCGGGATGTGTTGCAGCCTGTCACGCTTGGAGCGGATGAGTATTTCGTCATGGGTGACAACCGTGAAGAAAGTTATGACTCTCGGTGGTGGGGAGCGGTCAAACGGGACAAGATTCTCGCCCGGGCCAGATATGTCTATCTCCCGAGTGATAAGGCACCTGAGTCATGGATTGACCGGCTCGGTTTGGACGTTCGTTAGCCTACCAGAATTCCGGGGCGGCGAGCAGTCCGTCGGATTGATTGATGATGAGCGGATGGACTTCGTCGATGCCCAAGGCGTCCATATATCCTAAAACAAGAATCAGATTGGTCAATCGGGTGTCGGCAAAGTCGCTGTCGAACGCCGCGTCCTGTTTGTTGGTCCAATGGGTGAGGGCTGTGGCAACATCGTCTCTGGTAAAGACGGTGTCGCGTTTGCCGATGAGTTCGGGAATGCCGTAATAGTGGACACCGCCAATACCCGCTACCAACATGTTTGAATGTCGCAATCGAGATATGATAAGCGGTGGAACGGATGTGGTCGCGTGGGTCTTGATGTGTGCGAGGGCCAATTGGACCTCTTTGGCATTGACCGGATTGGGCGTTGAGACCATGGAAATATCTTTACCCTGAATGGTGCCGATGACGACATTCTTGAAAGATACTGAGGCCATGGGGTCCAGATAGAAAAGCAGTTCGCCTCTCAGGTGGCGGGTCGTCATTTGCATACTGCCACCGCCGATATCCCAGACCAGCAGTCCTTGTGCAGATGATCCTAGAACCTGTTGGACCGCGTGATAGCTCAACATGGCCGCCTGTTGTTCGGAGACGATGCGACAGGGAATGCCGGTTTCTTGTTTGATACGGACAAAGTAGGCCCGCCCATTGTTGGCCGATCGAAAAATGGCACCGCCAGCCGCCGAATAGTCCTGGACATCCAGATCCGCAGCCACGCGTTTGATTGTTTTCAGTGCCGCGATTCCTTCATCCATGATCTCTTGACTGAGGTTGCCGTCGTAGGACCGGGCCATGTCTTCTGCAAAATCCACTTTTTGTGTGACGGTTTCGATAATTTCCACAATGTCGCCCGTGGAGGAATCCACGTCGGCAATGGTACATTTGATGACGGCGGAACCGATGTCGAATGCGGCGCGGCGTTGTACAGACGTGCGATCAGTATGGCCGGGGGTGACCCAGATCAGACCACAAAGGACGCTTGTCAACACGGCAAAACGCAGTGAAAATCGCATATATCTCCCATTCGACATTTTTTCAATTCATGACAACATAGCGGAAAATGGATGTATTCGCAATTTTCGACACGGATCATCCGATTCCTATTCCTGTGTTGATCGATAGGTTTTCTTGTCCCGTTGGAGTTGATATTTCCTGACCGCTGCATTGTGTTCCGACAGGGTCTTGCTGAAGTGGTGCGACCCGTTCCCTTTGGCCACGAAGTAGAGATAGTCATGGTCTTCAGGTTGCGTCGCGGCCAAAAGTGCGTCGAGTCCCGGGGAACAGATCGGTCCCGGAGGAAGTCCGCGGATGACGTAGGTGTTGTACGGATTGGTCCTGTCCCGAATGTGGCTTCGCCGGATATTGCCGTCAAAGTCGGGTCCCAGGCCGTAGATGATGGTCGGGTCCGCCTGGATGAGCATCCGCTTTTTGAGACGGTTATGGAAAACTCCGGAAATTCGCCGCCGTTCCGAGATGTTGCCTGTTTCCTTTTCGATCAGTGATGCAAGGGTGACGATGGTGTTCATCTCCGCGAATTTTGGCAGCCCGTCAGGCCAGACCTTGGCCGCATTCCTGAAGAATTCCTTGAGCATGATTTCAACCATGTATCGAGACTGATCGCCCTTTGGCGGCGTGAGCAGATAGGTCTCGGGGAAAAGATACCCCTCGGCATTGGGAGCCTGAATGCCGTATTTGCGCAGCAGGTCGGGATCGGCCACGGCCTTGGCGAAGTTGTCCACCGTGCCGAGTTTGGCCGCTTCGATCTTTTCGGCAGTCTGCCACCATGTCAGGCCTTCCCGGATGGATGCCTTTTTCATGATTCCGGCAGAGGTGCTGAGTTCATGGAGAATCCGTTCCGGGGTCCAGCCCGTGGACAGCTTGAATTTTCCCGCCCGAAGCGAGGCGGTCTTTCCGTTTCTGCGGGCCAATTCGAGAAAACGGCGGGTATCGGTAATCAGCCCTTTTTCTTTGAGATTGGCGGAAATTGTCGTGAAAATCTGGCCGGGTTCGACGCGAAACAGGATGTCGCGTCCCGGGGATTCCGGTGGGACGGTCAGGAATTGGTTTTCCTGCCACGCCGAGTGTCCAAAGTACCTCCCAGCACCAAGCACTGCCAGGATGAGGACGCACAGGAGCGTTGTTATGATTGTCCGCTTTCGAACCATGAGCGTAGTATGATGACGGCTGCCTGGCTATCCAGGGCCATCTTTCGTTTTTTGCCGCGCAGGCCTGCGGCGTTGAGTTCTTCTTCTGCTTCCGCCGAGCTCAGCCGTTCATCCATCAGATGAATGGGCTGTTCAATCCGTCGTCCAAGGCTTGCGGCAAAATTTCTGGCCTGGCGCGTTGTCAGGGTGTCCTCGCCGTTTAATGCCAGCGGTAGGCCGACCACAACAACGTCAATTGCTTCATTTTGTATGATTTCGAGCAGTTCGTCAAAAAGGGCATTGCGCGACGTGCGGACAATGGTTTTCAAAGGCGAGACCAGTGTGCCGGTTCTGTCGGACACAGACAGTCCCACCCGTTTCAGACCGAAATCGATGCCGAGCGCGCGCATGTCAGTCTGCCTGTTTTGTTTGTGAAAGGATGGTATGAATGTCAGTGCCTCGTGTGTCCGTTTGCATGGTTTCTCCGTTGAAAAGTCCGCCTCAACAAAGCATTTGAGCGGATTCTGGTCAATTGAAAATTTCGGGAATTTTTGGCTGTCCCCGTGCGAAAGGTGCGAGAACGAGACGGTATTATGCCAAGGACAGCGATGAAAAAGGCCCCGAAACAGCGTGGTTTCGGAGCCTTTTGAAGTCGTATTGTTGCTATCGCGACGTCGGCGGCGTTTAGTTTTGCGCGCCTTTGCGTTCAACTTTTTCGAGCAATTCGTCGAGTTCCTTTTTCCATCGTTTGCCTCCCACGGCTTCGGCCAGATACTCCACGGCGTGGAGAACTCGGTTAGGCCGTTTCATCTGGAGCATGGAGCGTTTTATGCCGATCTTGCATGAGGGGCAGCCGACCACGATGGGTTTGTTACGGTCATGGCCAAGGTCGTTGGTGAGCTGATCCTGTTTGCGTTCCCGCAGCCGGTTGTAGATGCCGGGGGAGGTCAGGGCACCAAGACCCGATTCACCACAGCAGCCCGGAGAGAGTGTCACATCCGCGCCGGTCAAGTCGCCCAGAGCCTTCCGGTACATGTCCGGGGCCTTGATCTTGGGTGTATCGACCCATTCGGCGTGACAGGCTGCGTGGTAGACGATGGATTCGGACTGACGGATGGACGGCAGCCGTTCCATGAGAAACTGGACCACATCCATCTGTTTGAGCGGTTCTTCCATCTCGCCGGTGAAATCGTATCCTTCCAGAGATTCGCGACAGGTGCCACATGCCGTGAGCAGGGTCGTGGCCTTGAGACCCGCCTTGCCGGTCTTGACGAACAAGTCGAGGAATTCCTGGATGTTTCGATGTCGGTTGGTCTTGTATGCCTCTTCGCATCCCGAAGCGAGCAGCGGATAGCCGCAACACATGTGATGATCGGGCAGGACCACGTTTACCCCGGATTTGAGGAGCAAATAGACCGACGCCATGCCGATGGAATGGGAAAAGAGCGATCCGCCGCATCCCGGGAAATACAGGACGGTGTTGTCACTCTCGGCTCTGGGATTTTTGAGAACCGAGCCTTTGTCCAGTTCCAATGTTTCGGACAGGTTTTTGAAATCGATATGCGGACTGCGGCTCGTGATGATCGGTGATTCGATCCGGGAGAGCCAGCGTCCGGGGATCATTCCAAGGGTCTTGTCCTGCACGGACTGGCCGATGGACAGGAATTTGGCCACGACCGGCAGGTTGGCCGCCGGGTTTTTGGCCACGTTCCGCAGGACGATCTGTTTGAACTGATGGCCGGATTTGCCCTTTGAATCAAGGAAGGACCGCATAGACAAAGCCGCGCCAGCCGAGTCGATCTTGACGGGACAGGCTGCCTGGCATTTGCCGCAGGCCGTGCAGTGATCCATGAGATTGCGTAGTTCGGCCATGAGTGTGGGAGCTGGTTCGCCGGTCTGGACCTGCGAATAGTAAATGCCCTCGATGAGCGCGCCGAGGCTGATATTCTTGTTGCGCGGGTGGAACAGCAGTCCCTTGGCCGGGAGATACATGGGACAGACCTGTTTGCATTTGCCGCAGCGGGTACAGGTCTGGATGTTTTTCAACAATCCCATCAAGGCTTCCTTGTCCTTGAGTGCCGTGGCGTCTAGGTCCTTGATCAGCCGGTTGAATGAGAAGGTGAACGGCACACTCGGCAGTTCCCGCGCAGTGAGTTTGCCGGGATTGAGAATGGCGTTCGGGTCCACATCTTTTTTGTAGTCGGCCAGTGCCGTGATCTTTTCCTGACTCAGGAAAGCGATCTTGGTGATGCCGATACCGTGTTCGCCAGAGACCTGACCGCCCATCTCCAAAACCTTGCTCATGACCGTGTTTGCGGCTTCGTGGGCCGAGGCGAGCATTTCCGGGTCATTGGAGTTGACCGGCAGGTTGACGTGACAGTTGCCATCACCCGCGTGCATGTGGTTGGCGATGACGATGCGCCGGAGCTGCATGTCTTGCCACATGGCCTTGATTTCACGATCCAGCCGGGGGTAGGAGTCCCGCAATTTGAGGAACAGATACCGGCATTGGGCTTCCTGCTCGGTGTCGGAGAAATCATTGGACGTCACCGTGCCGCTCAGGATGTCGTCGATGCGCCCAAAGGCTTCCCGGATATCCGGGTCGTCGTCATTCACGCCATTCATGGCCCGCACTTTTTCCAGTGTCGTGCGATAGATTTTTGCCAGATAGATGAGGTTGAGGTCTTCCAGAAATTCGGAAAAGTCGGGAATGACATCCGTTGGAATAACGATGTCCTCATTGATTTTGAATCCGGACGTGCGTTTGGAAATGGCCGACAATTTGTGCCGGTCTTCCCAGAACAGTTCGGCTTCCTTGTCGTCACGGGCCGCAAAAATATCCACGCCGTCAAAGGGCTGGACAATGGCCAACACGTTTTGACAGGCAGTATCCAGTGCTTCCTTGTCATCGGAATCGAGCTGAAGGATGAGCACGGAAATGGGGTTGCCTTCATACTGGGTGGATTTGGTTTGGTAGTCGATGGCCTGGACATACTTGGGACCAAATTCTTCCAGCGCGGATATTTTGACCAGATCGCCTTCTTCTCGAATGGAGTTGCGCAGGGCGACCACATCCTTGATGACGAGCATGGCGTTGCGCATGGAGCGACCGAAAAACTCCAGACAGAGCACCCGCGAATGTTTCAGCACCGGGTAACAGACAAACTGGGCCACGGTGATGATACCGTCCGTGCCTTCCTTCTGCACGCCGGGCAGGCCGCCCAAGTACTTGTTGGAGACATCTTTGCCCAGTCCCTTGCCGCGAATTTCGCTGCTGTCGAGCGTCACGGTATCGATCTGGTGTCCGCTGTCGTCGAAAATTTCGAATGTCGCGGTTTCACCTTCATAAATCTTGTGCCGGGGATGGTCCTTGCGGCGAACTTCGATCAGCGAGCCGTCGGGTCTGACGATGCGATAGCTGAGGATGTTGTCGATGGTGGTGCCGTATTCAAAGGCAAACGGGCCACCCGCGTTTTCAGCAACGTTGCCGCCCAGGGATGAACCGGCCTTGGACGCCGGGTCCACGGTGAACAGCAAGTCCTTGTCCGCAGCGGCCTTGATGGCGTTCAGGGTGATGACGCCGGATTCGACCTTCATGGTCTGGTTGTCCGTGTCGATGTCCAGAATCTTCTTGAATCGGGACAGGGACAGAATCACGCAGCGGGCTTCGGCGGGAATGGCTCCGCCGGTCAGGCCAGTGCCGCCACCACGCGGGATGATGCCAAACTGCATTTCATTGGCGAGTCTGACGATACCCTGAATCTGTTCCTCGGTTTCCGGGAACAGAACGAGCATGGGCAGTTCCATCCGAAGGTCGGTGGCATCGGTCGCTGATTCCACGCGGGAATGGGCGTTGCTCCCGATCGTCTCTTCGGGCATGAACTGTTTCAGGCGTTTGATGATTTGATTGCGGAACGCGATTTCCCGGTCATACCGTTCCCAGAAAAGTTCGATTCCTTTTGCCAGAATCGTACTGAATTCTTTATCCAGAGACGGTTTGGACATATTCAATCGGCGGATGACCGATTTTTTGACCAATGCCGCGTCAATGAACGGGTTGTAGCGTACCAAAAATAATTCAGCGGCCAGGTTGGCGGCGAGTTTCTTAACATCCTCGGGCCAGTGCGCGTATTGCTCCATTTCTATGACGCCAAGGGCGCGCGAGATGAGCTGGTCGTCTGAAATCGAAATATGTGGTCCAAGCTGAGCCATGTCTTATTACTCCATAGAAATTGGTGAAGAGAGAGTAAATAAGCGGTTTTTTCTTGAATGGCAAGCTGCGAAACTGCGGGAGAATGCGAAAAAACCGCCATGTGCCGTGGTGCGGTTTCTGGACATTGTCCCGGCTCCGGTATACTGAACGACGACATTTTTTCATCTTTTTTTTCTACAGCTACCGTGTGAGGATACGCCATGAGCCTGTCAAAATTCGCATCACTCAAATTGTTCATTACCGGCCCGACCTATATTCGGGATGAAGTCAAAGCCGCAGCCGCATTGCCGGAATTCGGGCATCGCGATGCCGAAAACGAATTGCGCTTTGGCCCCATCCGTCGCCATCTGCGTACATTGGCCGGCTGTGGTGATGACTACGAGCCAATTCTCGTGCTTGGTTCAGGATCCTCGGCCATGGAAACGTCCATACGTTCTCTGGTTGCTGACGATGAAATCCTGCTCAACGTTTCCGTGGGGGCCTTTGGCGATCATTATCACGCCATCGCTCTCGCCAACGGCAAGCAATCCACCAATCTCAAGTTCGAATATGGACGGCCCATTGATCTGGTCGTTTTGGAGCACAAGCTCAAGGAGCTTCGGCCCGACGTGGTCTCTTTCACCCACAACGAGACATCCACCGGGGTGACCAACGACATGAAGGCCGTCTGTGCGCTGATTCGACAGTACGATGCCATGCCATTGGTTGACGGTGTGTCCATTTTCGGTGGGGCTGACATCGATCTCTCTCATTCCGGGGCCGCCATGTATGTGACAGCCACCCAGAAATCTCTCGCCCTGCCTGCCGGGTTCGGCATCGGATTCGTTTCTCGCGAAGCCGAAGACAAGGCCGCGACACTGACCAACAAGGGCCATGCCCACGACATCACGCGGCAGCTTGTCTGTGCCCGCAAGAATCAGACGTTGACCACTCCCAACGGGGCGCTTGCCAATCAGATGGCCGTTCAGCTTGACTCCATCGTCAACACCGAAGGCATTGAAAACCGGTTTGCCCGGCACATCACAATGCGTGGCATGGTCGAAGAGTGGGTTGCTACGCTCGATGGATTCGAGATGTTTGCACCAAAAGGATTTCGATCCGTTACCATGTCGTCCGTGGTCTGTCCCGAAGGCGTCACCCAGGCACAGCTCAAGGGAACGGTCAAGGAGGCCTTGCGCAGCAAAGGTTATCTCATGGATCCCGGATACAGCAAGCTCAATGCCCAACTCGAAAAACAGGGAATGCGACAGATTATTCGTATCGGGCACATGGGTGATATCACCCCGGACATGCTCGCCGAGTATCTCGTCGATCTCGAAGTGGAATTGAAAAAACTCTGATTCTGTTTGCGTTGTTTTCAGCCATCCAAAAACGTCCCGATCGCTTTTGCGTTCGGGGCGTTTTCTTGTTGTTTGTGACGGTTATTTGTCGAGGGGGAGATGTCTCCGACGGGCCTACCGGCGGTCTCCTTCGGAGAGACCAGGACGCTGTCCTGGACCTGCCAAAGGCCGAGGGCCTTTGGAATCCCATGTCGCCTGTCGGCGAGGGGTGCTCGAATGCGTGCGGTCGGGCCATGGAATGTCCGCGACAAAAAAGCGGGATAGCTTTCTTTTATTGGGAAGCTATCCCGCTTTTTTGTCGCGGACGGTTGCCGACGCTGCCTGTCTGGGTGGGCGAGCGCACTGGGAATGATGGCAGCGTGGTCTTTGTGTTTTGTTTGTAAGAGCCTCTTTGTTGACCACCCCTTGCGCGAAGCGCACCCAAAAAGTTTAGGAAAAGAGGAGGATAGGGGGTCTGGGGGAAAGGGAGAGAAAGAACCCTTTTCAAAGGGTTTGTCTCTCCCTTTCCCCCAGTCGCCGAAGGCATTCCCTTATTTTCTGGAAAGCAACCAGATAACGTGAACCAGTCCCGGGAAGTAGCCGAGGATGGTCAGCAGGAGGTTGACCCAGAATTGGAGTCCGAGGCCAACTTTGAGGAAGGCACCGATGGGTGGAATAAGGACCGAGATGATAATACGGATGATTTCCATGAGAACTCCCGTGAGAAAAAAGGTGATGCGATTCTCTCTGTATTAGCTGTTTTTGTGCCTTGGAGCAATCTTTTGTCACACAGTCGGGCTGTCTTCGGACAGAGAAGAGTCGAGTTCAAGCTGTTGGAGAAGCGAGGGAGCGAGGTCTTCGGTGAGCAGGGAATAGGGGATGGTGACGATCTGTTCGCCGTCGGCAAAGGACGCGACTTGATAGGGCGGGAAGAAAAAGACCAGTCCCTCGGGAGTCAGGATGAAGTGCTTGTAGTTTTCGGGCTTGGGAGCGGTTCCGGCAAGAATGGTCGGCTGATTTTCCGGGCCGAGTGAGCTGATGAGCGTGGCCTGACAGAGCTTCGCGATATTGGGCAGCGCGGATTCGGGATCGGTGAAAAGATCGTTCAATGTGAGCTGATGGCCGTCCACCAGATCGAAAATCCAGGTTTTTGGCCAATGGTTGGCGTGGGCACCGCCGGTGTACACACTGATATCGAGCTTGACCGAGGTGAATCGACGTGAGGCGGCGGGCCAGACACTGGAGTCCATGGCGAGTTCATATTTGTGGGGAAAGATGGACAGATCGTGCCCCGGATCGATCTTTTTGAAATCGAAAAGACGGTTTGCCACCCAGTCGCGAATGACGGCGTTGGCGTTGGGAGCGCAGAGCACGGGATAGGTGGCATCAACGACAAAACCGGCAGTTTCTTCGGCAATGTGAATTTTAGAGAGAACCTGCGGAGCGCATGGGGATTCGGCACAAAGTTGTGCCGGCCAGAAGAGCAGAAGGGCGACCGTGATTGAGACGAGCCGGATGGCGTTCATGGTATCTCCTTTATGCTTTGAGGCACAGTCTCCTTTGGCCCCAGACAGCCTGGCCCAGAGAGATGCACCCGTCGTTTGGCGGAAGCTGGCGGTGGACCAATGGAATCAATCCGGCGGCATCAAGGGCCTGTGGCAGTTCCGTGGCGAGAGTCAGGTTTTGCATGACCCCACCGGACAGCGCGACATGGTGGATATTTAATACCGAGGCAAAGGAGAACGCCATTTTGGTCAACCCGTTGATGAGTCCCCGATGGAACCGACGGGCGATGGTCGGAACGGGGGTGCCCTTTTCCAGATCCTCCACCACACACCGTACCAGAGAAAGCGTGTTCAGGGAAATGGGGGCATCAGATTGGAGGGGACAGGGATAGATACCTGTTTCGGTCATGTCCTGAACCTTTTCGAGGAGAATGGCAGCCTGTCCTTCATAATTGATGGTTTCGATCAGTCCGCAGAGCGCGGCCACTCCGTCAAAAAGGCGGCCACAACTGGAGGTCTTTGGCGTGTTGATGCCTTTTTTGAGAATTTGGGGGAGGAATCGGCTTTGGGCGGCAAAATTGGTGAGCCACGGCCATTGATATTTTCCTGGCTCCTTGATGCCAAGCTCCCAGAGAGCGGCCTGGGCGATGCGCCACGGTTCCCTGACCGCAGCTTCCCCGCCGGGTAACGCGATGTGAGAGAAGTGGGCCAGTCGTTGGTGATCCATTTCTTCTGGGACGACCATGAGACATTCACCGCCCCAGATTGTGCCGTCTTCACCATACCCCGTACCGTCCAGAGCCAGACCAATGGCCGGACCGGTGTGCTTGTTTTCGGCCAGATTGGCATAGATGTGGGCATAGTGGTGTTGGAGCGTCATGACCGGGATGTCCAGGGCCTTGCCAATGTCTTCGGCTAGTGTGGACGTCATGTAATCCGGGTGCAGGTCGCGAACAATGAGTTCCGGTTTGACTTGAAGGATATCCTGGAGGTGTGCCAGAATTTCGGTGTGAAATTCCAGTGTCTCCAGATTGGACATGTTCCCGATGTGCTGACTGGTGAAAGCCTGATCGTCTTTGGTCAGGGTCAGGGTGCATTTCAATTCGGGACCCACGCCGAGAACGGTTGGTCCTTTTTTCGGAATGAATACCGGGGCGGGAACAAAGCCTCGGGCACGGCGCATGAAAATCGGGTCCTGCGTGACGGGATTGACGCGGACCACGGAATCGTCTGTTCGGATGAGGATATCCCGGTTGTGAAAGAGAAAAACGTCTGCAATGTCGCCGAGTCGTTCGAGTGCTTCTTCGTTGTCCAGACAGATCGGCTCGGAACTCATGTTGCCCGAGGTCATGACCAGTGCAGGAATTTCGTGCAGGGTCACGGCGGCAAAATCGTGAAGCAGGATGTGGTGCAGCGGCGTGTAGGGAAGCATGATTCCCACGAAATTTGTGTCCGGGGCAACCTGTTTTGCCAAGGGGAAGGGATGGTGTTTGGCTGCAAGGACAATGGGCCTGTGACGGCCTGTCAGCCATTCCTGGTCCGCAGGCAGCATGTCGGCCAGATGTCGGGCGTGGTCCAATGTCGGCACCATGACAGCCAATGGCTTGTCTGGGCGATGCTTGCGTTCTCGCAGCGTGGTCACTGCGGTGTCGGACATGGCGTTGCAGACCAGATGAAATCCGCCGAGCCCTTTGACCGCAGCGATTTTCCCGTCGCTTAATGCCGTGGCAAGCTGCTTGAGCGCGTCGTCGTTTTTGGCGAGCGTGGTGCCTGAGCCATCCGTGAGCCAGACTGAAGGGCCGCAGTCCGCACAGGCGTTGGGTTGGGCGTGAAACCGGCGGTCCAGCGGATTTTCATATTCCTGCTGACAGTCTGGGCAGAGCGGGAAACAGGCCATGGATGTCTGTGGGCGGTCATAGGGAATGGACCGGGTGATGGTGTAGCGTGGGCCGCAATTGGTGCAGTTGGTGAAAGGGTATCGATAGCGGCGGTTGGTCGGGTCGAGAATGTCGTCGAGACAGTCCTGACAGGTGGCGACATCCGGGCTGATGAGCACGGAATGCCCGACTCCGCCCGTGGATTTGAGGATGATGAAGTCCTCTTCACCGAGGACTACAGGGATGGTTTCCTGCTTGAAAGTGACGATTTTTGCCAATGGTGGCAGCGTATTTTGGAGCGCATGGGAAAAGGCGGTCATCTGTTCGGGGAATCCCTGCACTTCGATGAGCACACCGGCAGAGGAATTGTTGACCGTGCCGGACACAGCCGTGTCTCGTGCTATTCGGTAGACGAACGGGCGAAATCCAACGCCCTGGACCTGTCCGGTAATGGTGAATTTCTGCCGTATGGGAGTCATGGGAAGTGCATACAATCCCTCGGCGTCGAGTGCAAGGGAATCACTGTTTTTTGAGATACTTCAATAAACTTCGGATTCTCCCGCTGATGATTCTGGAGGGTGCAAAGGAGAGTTCCCGGTCCGGGGCCATGGTGAATCCGGTGGGGTCAAAGTCCGAAGGATGGGCCAGCGGAAAATGGAGGGCTTCCAGATGTGCGCCAGGTTTGTTGCGGGAGATGGCTTCGGTCCAGAGCGGGACTTGATCCGGGGTGAGGCCGAGGAGCGAGTAGATGGCGGTGTCCACGGCAATGTCGTCAGGACAGGCAGCAAGGAGGTTGAGCGGGAACAGCTCGCCGTCAATGGGACCATTTTTGTGCATGGCGTGAATTCCATCCACAAGATGGTGGCATTGAGGCAGTGCGGTAGAGACGTCCATGAGCATGGCTTGGAACAAGGCCCGGTCGTGTCCCAATCGATTGTGGGCCAGTGCCTTGCGAAACCCGACCACACAGCCGAAGAGATTCTTGACTGCACAGGACATGACCATTTGGCCATGAACCTTGAGTTTCGGGATGTTGAGGATGCGATCGGCTTCCAGCGCGTTTTGGGATATGCCAATGTGTCCGCCCTGTGTCAGGGGCAGCGGGACCGCCTTTTTCAGTCCGACGACAGAGAGTCCGAGCGGGGCGAGAGCCTGTGCCAGCCCTGAGTTGCGAGCGACGTAGGACGCGGGACCGATGGCCGGGGAATCGGCCACGGTGATATGAGCACCGTGGTCCAGAAGCCAGCCGCAGACGGTCTTGACCACGGCGGGATTGGACGTGCTGTGTCGGGCATTGCGGCCATTGACAAGATTTGGTTTGACCAGAACGCGCTGGCCCGGAGTGACGTGCAGTGCGGACGCTGCAAAGACGTGGTCCACGGCGGTTTCGAGCGTGGCGTGGGCGTATTCCGGGACATGAAGCATGGCAACAGGAAAATTCATGGTGCGAAGTATAGGTGGGGGATCGGGTGTTGACAAGAGAAAGCGGTTGCATCCGAAGCCGGGAAAGGCGAGAATGTTTGAATGCATACATTGATTTCATTGACGGATGTCACCGTCACTCGGGGAGGTCGGACGTTGCTTGGTCCGCTGTCGTGGACGCTCAAGCGGGGAGACCATGTGGCCGTGACCGGGGCCAATGGGGCTGGAAAAACCACTTTTCTCACAGTGGTTCGAGGCGATATTTTGCCTGATTCCGGCGGGAAACGGGTTTATGATTTTGGACAGGGCGCGCAGACGTCTGTTCTGGGCATTCGCCAGCGAATAGCCATGGTCTCGGCGGATATGCAGGATTTTTATGATCTGCATACACCGCATGTGACTGGGCGGAATGTGATTTTGGCCGGATTTTTTGACACTCCTATATTATATGATGAGCCGACATCGGAACAGGAAGACGCTGCGGCCCGGATCGTCGAGGTCTTGGCTCTTCATGAACTGGCGGACAGTCAGGTCGGGACCATGTCCACCGGGCAGTTACGAAAAATTCTTGTGGCACGGGGGCTGGTTTCGCACCCGGATGTCCTCTTGCTGGACGAGTGCCTGGACGGACTGGATGCTCCGTCGAGAAATGAGGTGCTGCGGTTGCTGAATCGTGCGGGAGAGTGGACCACGTTGATTTGTGTGGCGCATCGGGCCGGGGATGTGCCCGAGTGTATCAATCACGCCATGACACTGGATCACGGGCATCTCGTCGCGCAGGGGCGTAGAGAGGATGTGTTGTCGGCATTACAATCTCAGGCCCCGGCTCTTGTTGCTTGTGACATGCCTGCGCCGGTGATTGATTTAAATATGGAGTATCTTTTGCGCATGGAGCATGTGTCTGTGGTTCGGGATGGGATTCGGCAACTTCATTCCATCGATTGGGAGATCCTGCCCGGTGAACAGTGGATGGTGGTCGGCGCAAACGGTGCCGGGAAATCCACGTTGCTCAAGGTGATATTGAGTGAAGTTCCGCCCTATGCCGACGATGAAGAGGGCGTGGGTCACATTCATCGTTTGGGTGGGCTGACTATGGATGAGGCTCGTCCGCTGATTGGGGTGGTCTCACCGGACTTTCAGGCACGATATGCCCGGGAGCTTGGTTGGGAGGTGACGGCTGAAGAAACGGTCATGTCCGGTTATCGTGGAAGCGTCGGCATGTTGGATGAACCCACGAGCCGGGAAAAGCTCGGTGCGGCGCAGTGGCTTGAGATGGTCGGGCTGGCCGGACTGGGGGACCAGCGACTTCGTCATATGTCCTATGGGCAACAGCGAAGGGTCTTTTTGGCTCGGGCCATGGCGCCGGGACCACGGCTGTTGCTGCTGGATGAACCGTTGTCCGGACTGGACAGCGTGTCTCGTGCGTTCATGCGGGAAAGAATCCAGGAAGTGGCGGCATCGGGAACCCCACTTGTTTTGGTGACGCATCATGCCGATGATCGGGTCCCGTGTATCAATAGGATTTTGGAATTGGATAAAGGTCGCGTCAAATTTTGTGGATTGGCTCATAAATATGTAATGGGATAATTGAAGAAGTCAGTTTTTTGGGGTGAAATGCAATAAAAAATAAAAAAAGCTTGACAACTTCTGTTTTTTTACATGAAAGTCTTCGTGAATGTACCAGCGGAGCCCATGGGGGCGCGGTCTAAATGTTGGCCCGTGCTGGTTGGAAATAGAACAGGTATATCGAGAAGCAGTGTGCGCATCGTGTACACTGCTTCTTTTTATGTATCGATGCACGTGCATCATATCACTTTTTTTCAGGAGTTTATTATGTCCAAGAATATCTACGTCGGCAACTTGCCCTGGTCCTCCACCGAAGACGAAGTCCGTGCAGCTTTCGAAGCTTACGGCCAGGTCTCTTCCGTCAAATTGATCGAAGATCGTGAAACCGGCCGTCCTCGTGGCTTCGGTTTTGTCGAGATGGATGACGATTCCAGCGCTCTCGAAGCTATCGAAGCTCTGGACGGCAAGGACTTCGGCGGCCGTAACGTCAAGGTCAACGAAGCCAAGCCCCGCGTGGAGCGTCCTCGCTGGTAGTTTTTAGCTACTCAGCGTAAGATGGCTATGAAAGCCCGTCTCTCTTTCGGGAGGGACGGGTTCTTTTTTCCGATTCTTTCAGGAATCGGGTGTATTTTTAACTCGGAGGTTGCCTTGGCAAAACCCAATTACAAGTTCGCAAAGCGTCAGAAAGAATTGGCGAAGAAAAAGAAGAAAGAAGAGAAGCGACAACGCAAATTGGCCAAGGCACAAGGACTCGGTCAATCGACTGAATATGACGAGACCGATGAAGCGGTGGACAGCGATTCTGACAATGCCGTGACCGGTGAAGTCGAAGCTGACAAGGATACCGCGTCCTAGCTGAATGAAGACCTCTGGGGAAAAGAGTCATTCGGATTGCCAATAGCCCGATCTATGGGTATCTTTCAGTCTCAACTCATGGAGGCTGTCGTGCGATGTGAAGGCAAGGTGACATGGTTTAACGAGCAGAAAGGGTTTGGATTCATTGTTGATGAAAACGGACAGGATTTTTTTGTTCATTATACCGAAATCATGCGTGAAGGGTTTCAAACCCTGGAGCCTGGTGAACGGGTGACCTTTGGTTGTATCGACGAGGAAAACGGTCCCAAGGCGGTTGAAGTCCGTCTGAAAAACGACATTTCCCCGTCGATGTTTTTATAATTTATCCCAATCCCATGCCCGGTTTCATTTCGAGACCGGTCAAATCCGTTTCATAACCGCCGAGGTCCTTGATCTTGGCCTTGACGTCGTCTCTGCGAATCGTGGCGATGAGTGTCTGTATGCGTTCATCTTCAATATATTCTGTTGGAATGACGAGGTCGTAGCGTTCATGTGCCAGCGGGGCAAAGTCGAGGTCCAGTGCCTTGGCTGCGGCAAAGATGCCCAGCCCGCAGGACGCTGCGCCGGTCAGGACGTTGACTGCGACCGCCATGTGCGTGAATTCTTCATTATCATAGCCTTGGACGTCTCGGGGAGCGATTCCCGCCTTTTTCAGATGATGATCCAACAATATTCGGGTTCCAGCCCCGCGTTGACGGTTGATGAAGGTGACGTCTTCACGCATCAGGTCAGTCACGCCCGTGATATCGAGCGGGTTGCCTTTGGCGACGATGAGTCCCTGATGCCGGATGGCGAGATTTATCAGCGTCACATCCAGATCGGGCAGGTATCGATCAATGAACGGAAAGTTGAAGTCGTTTGTTTCAGGATCAAACAGATGTGAGCCGGCAAACAGTGCCGAACCGGCCTTGAGCGCGGTCAGACCGCCCATGGACCCTGCGTGACTCGAAACCAGACGCATGGGCACGGTGGTCAGCCCCATGAGCTCATTGGCCAGTAGATCAAGTGTATTGTCATGACTGCCCACATGGACCAGCACCCGATCGAGGTCTGCCTGTGGAACCAGCAGCTCCGCGTTCAGGGATTCTCCCTGTTCAATGCCTTCCTTTTCTTCTGGTATATAGGCCACGGCCTGAGCCTTGGTCATGGTGGTTATCATGCCTGCGCCGCGAGCGAGTGGGGCGGCGACAACGGTTTCGCCGATACGACCGGCTGCCAGGCGGATGGCTTCACGCATTCCGGGTTTGGATGGTGTTTTTCGGGCCAGGGTGATGTCGGCCATATGCCGTTCCGGCACGGCCTTGCCCATGAGCCAATGAAGGATCGGGGCCAGAATCTTTTCATGACAGACAATGGCGGAGACCGGATATCCCGGTGCGCCCACCAGCAGTCGTCCCGGATACCCACTTCGTTCGTCGGTCATGGCGAGGAGCGTGGGCTTGCCCGGCATGACTGAAATGCCGTGGACAAGCACCGAACCGATGGATTCGAAAACCCGTTTTGAATAGTCCTTGCTGCCCGCACTGGACCCTGCGCCCACGATCACCACATGACAGCCGCTTTTCAGTCTGTCCAGGACTGCGGAGCGGAGGGTGTCCTCATTGTCCGGGACCGGTGCGGACCATGTGGCGTCCAATCCCCATGCGTCGGCATAGGCCTTGAAAACCTGCGAGTTCGACTCGATGACCTGTCCGGCCTGCGGTTCGGGTTTGTCGAGAAAATTCAAGACCTCATCGCCAGTCGGCAGGAAGACCGCCTTGACCTTTTCCCTGACCTCGATTTCATAGATGCCTGCGGAAAGAAGTGCGCCGATATCAGACGGCGTCAGCTCCCGGTTTTGCGGAATCAGTAATTCCGTGGCGACAATGTCTTCACCGATGCGGCGGACGTGCTGCCAGGGAAAGGCCGGGGTGTCGATCAGGACAGTTTCTTCGTCTTTTTGGACCACGTTTTCGATCATGATAACCGCGTTGGTCCCGGCAGGCATGGGGTTGCCGGTGTTGACGAATTGGAATTGGTCCGGGTGCTGCAAGGCCACGGGAGCGTCTTCCCGGGCTGCGAAGGTGGCGTCCGCCTGGATGGCGATGCCGTCCATGGCGGCAGCATGAAAAGTCGGGGACGAGCATTTGGCAAAGATGGGGGCCGTTGTGACCCGCCCAGCCGCTTTATGGGTGGCGAGCCTTTCTGTGCCCATGAGTTGTGTTCGATTGAGAGATTCTTTGGCCAGAGCGACAGCCTGTTCCGGCGCGATGGTCTCCAGATAAATATTCCGTTTCGTCATTCTGATAACTCCTTAGCTTTCGCATGAGATGGGGGTTTCCATCCCGAAAAACCGTGAGAAACCGCGTTGAACCCGTGCGTTTCGGTGACATGTCCGAAACGCACATGGAACAACCGGCGGGGTGGAAATTGTCATAGAGGGCCGTTTTGTCGAGTCCGGCCCTGCGTGAAAGAGCGCGGTGCTAATCGTGCTGGAACTCGCCATTTCGATAGATGACCAGTTCTTCGCCGCCTTTCAAGGTGGCCGTGACGGTTTTTTCTTCGGTATTGACCAAATCCCAGTGCAGGGCGGAGTCGTTGAACCCGAGTTCGGATTTTTTGGCCGCGTCGAGCGTGGATTGATCGCCGGCATAGGTGTCCGCGTATGATGCGCCGACAGCCACATGGCAGTTGCCGTGTTCTCCGCCAAAGTTCTCATCAAAGAGAGTATTGGCCATGAACGCGTTGATTTTTGAGAATCGACGGTCAGTCAGGGAGAATTCGCCAAGTCGGTTGGCTCCTTCATCGAGCGTGAGCTGTTTGGCAACGAAGTCACCGCCGGTTTTGGCCTCGGTTTTGACTGCCACACCGTTTTCAAAGGTAAGTTTGACGCCTTCGACAAAGTTGCCAGATCGGAAAGATGGCTGGTCTGCGTAGTAGACGCCTTCAGTTCCGCGCCAGTCAGGGGAAAGGAAAATTTCAAATGACGGGATGTTGTGTCCTGAAACGCCGAGCCATTGGCGATCCTTTCCAGGCACGACCGTGAGATCGGTGTTGGTTGTTTTGACATTGAGATGTTCGATATCCAGGTTGTTGAGCCATCCTTTGACTTTTTCGGCCTGTTCGAAAATCTCGGCCCATTTGGCCGGTGGGTTTTCCGTGTCCAGAAAACAGGCTTTGAGTACCTGCCTCTTGAATTCGTTCATGGATAAATCTGCGGCTTCGGCAAGGGCCTTGGTCGGATAAATGCACAAGGTCCAGCCGAATTCGCCGGTCTGTTCCCGTTTTTCCATGATATCGCGCATGAATTTTCGCGCCACGGCCGCCTGGCCGATCCGTTTTGGGTCCACGGCCTGAAGGTGGGTCAGGGACGCGGGGGCGATCAGTGAAATCAATCCGTTCAAGTTGCCGATGAATTCGGTGTCGCCAGCCGGGATGGCCGTGAGTTGATTTTCGGTGCCCTTTCCATAAAAAGACACTTCCATGGAAGATGTCATATTTTGGCGCGGGATCGGGTTGATTCCTTTTTCAAGAAGCAGTTCGAACATGACTTCGGCAAGAGGCAGGGCGTCCGCATCGAATCGGAGCAGTACGAAATCACCGGGCTTGTACGGTTTTGTGCGGGCGGTGGACAATCCCCACCACATGGTTTCAGCATATTTTCTCAGCTCTTTTTCTGTAAACATGTATATCCTCGTTCGTTTTTTGAGGGGTGTTTTTGGGAGGGCAGGATAAACAAGTATGGAGCGTATCACAACCTTCTTGAGCCTTGTGCCGAATTGTGCGTTATTTGAAAAGCGGTTTCATGTCTTGACACAGGACCTCCTTGGTTATATCAGCAATTCGTGTCTGGCTTTTTTGGCCGGATTAATTACGAATGAGTGTGCTGATGATTCTTAATATGATTGGCTACACACAAGAACTGGCCCGCACCATGGGCGTCCCAAATTATTTTCTGGAGGAAAAAATGGGCTACACTATCACTATCGACACAGACAAGTGCACCGGCGACGGCGAATGCGTAGACGTTTGCCCCGTTGAAGTTTACGAACTTCAGGACGGCAAAGCCGTTGCAGTCAACGAAGACGAATGTCTTGGCTGTGAGTCCTGCGTTGAGGTTTGCGAATCCGACGCTATCACTGTCGAAGAGAACTAGTCTTTATTGTATCGAATATGGTTTAGGGAGCAGCCATTATGGTGCTGCTCCCTTCCATTTCCTGCTTGTGGCGTGTGCCGCCTTTCATCGCCTCCGGGCGTCTTTTTTTATCTATACAGTGCGTTTGTCGTTTTTCTTGCTGTGAAACGGTTGACGCCTGTCTTTCACGACTTAATTTAACGTGACACCATATCATTCCAACGACGCACCTATGGGTGCGAATTTGACGAGGAGCATCTAGAATGGCGCTTGATTTTACAGAGTATTTTGAAAAGTACGAAGCCATCGTGGCTGAGGTCGATGCCGTTTTCAAGACGTTTGAAAATGAAATGGGCGATCTGGTCAAGTGCGGCAAGGGATGTAGCGACTGTTGTTACGCCCTGTTTGACGTGACATTGGTCGAAGCCATGTATATCAACGCCAAATTCAATGAGAAATTTTCTGGCCTTGAACGATCGCAGATCATGACCCGGGCCGACAAGGCAGATCGGCAGATCCACAAACTCAAGCGGAAGATATACAAGGCGAGCCAGGCAGGACAGGCAACCAACGAAATTTTGCTGGAAGTAGCCAAGGCCCGCGTGCGGTGTCCTTTGCTGAATGATGAAGGGCTGTGTTCGATCTATGAGAACAGGCCCATTACATGTCGTTTATACGGTGTGCCTACCTCCATCGGCGGCCAGGCACATACGTGCAGCATGTCCGGATTCAAGGGTGGCGAGAAATATCCCACCGTGAACATGGATATCATCTTGGACAGACTTCTTTCCATCGGCAAGGAATTGCAGGAAGGCATTGGAAGCCGTTTCGATGAATTGAGTGAAATGCTGCTGCCTTTGTCCATGGCGTTGGTTACCGACTACGATGAGCAGTATCTCGGAGTGGGTGAGGCCGTGAATTTGACCGTTCCCAAAAAACAGGTCGATATTCTGGAACAGACGCCGCCCAAGAAAGTTGTCGAACCCGACGCCCCCAAGCCTGAAGCCTGTGCGACTTGCACGCAATCCGGGGCGGCCTGCGAGTCGTGTGGTGAGATGATCGTGCTTGGTGGAGAGGAAAAGTGATGTCCACGCCAAATCGCTATGAGGACATGTCCGATCAAGACATCGAAGATCGTAAACAGTACATGTACGAAAAGATGTCCAAGCGGCGTCGCAAATTCGTTGATCGCATGGGATATGAAAAATGGGACCCGTTCGCAGCTCCATTCGATCCCATTGATATCCGTCAGGACAAGACCGGCTATACTTCGGCTGAACTTTCCCAGTTGTTCATTCGGGAATCGGGCAAGCACGACAATCAGGAATATATCGACCAGGTGAATGAGTTTAACGTCATGATGGTTATGAATTTTGAAAAAGTTCGTCCTATTTATGATTTTTGTCTCTGGTATGCAGAACATTGCAAAAAACACGGTATGGAACCGTAAGAAGGATACAACGCCATGGAACATTTCGACAATCTTGATGATTATATTGCCGATCTCAAAGCCCAGCTGGAAGCTAATCCTTCCTGCGGCAACACTCATTACAATCTTGGCGTGGCGTATTTGTCGCGTCGGGATTTCATGGAAGCGGAACGCGAATTTCTTGACGCGGTCGCTCACTCCCCTCGTCTGGCCGAAGGTTATGTGCAGCTGGGCGGTATCGCCTTGCAACGCAATGACCTGGAGTCCTGCCTGAACTATAACATTCAGGCCACCCAGCAGCGGCCGTTTTTCGCTGTGCCCTGGGGCAACATCGGATTCATCCTCATGCAGCAGGGTGACTACGACAAGGCGCATAAGGCCCTGAAAAAGGCCCTCAAGTACGATCACAATTTTGCACAGGCCCAAGCCACCATGTCTTCGCTTCATATCGCCATGGGCGATTACGAAGAGGCTGACAAGTTGTTGCGGAAGATTCTGGAAAAGGAACTTCATTTCGGTCCAGCCTGGAACAACAAGGCCATCGTTGACGCCCATTTCGGTAACTGGGAAGACGCAGCCAAGTGTATTGTCAAAGCCGAAGAGTCCGGTTTTGAAGTCCCCGAGGATTTCAAGAAAGAAGTGGAAGAAAATAATAAATAGGAATTATTCCTATTGCTTTCACTGGAAAGGTGATTATATTCAGGGGGTCGTCGATTGGACGATCCCCTTTTTTTCTTTCAGGAGGGCATATGGCAAAGTTTCGCAGCACCAAGAAGGCTGTTCGGGAAATACTCATACAGGATGATTGGCAGACTCGATTGGTTGAACTGGATGTGTTTCGTCCCGGTGATCTGATGTCGCCGTTGTTGAATCTGCGACTTGATCGGGATGAAGCGGTTCGATGGCGGACCGTCCCGGCCTTTGGTCGAGCGATTGCTCGTCTGTCTGAGGAGTCCATGGAAAAGACGCGGACGCTGATGCGGACACTCATGTGGTATATGAATGAAGAGTCCGGCAACCTCGGATGGGGGATTCCGCATTTCATGGCTGAAGCCATGGTCCAGAATGAACGAATCGCCACCGAGTTTCACAAGATCCTCGTGTCATATATCTATTGTGATGAAGCGTGTGATGGTAATTTTCTCGATCACCCTGAATTGCGGCGTGATGTGTACTGGGGGTTGGCCCGGTTGGCCGAAGTTCGTCCTGAGCTGGTTGTCCATGGCGAGCGGTTCCTGATTATCGGCCTGGATGATCCTGATACCTATAATAGGGCCTATGCCGCTTGGGTGCTTGGTTTGATCCGGGCGCAGGATGCGCGACCCCGATTGGAGGCCCTTTCAAGCGATACGTCGGAGATTCGGACATTCATGGATGGACAGTTGGTGGAGACGACTGTCGGCCACATGGCGGACGAAGCCGTGAACAGACTGGATTGAACAGGAAGGCCCGGACTGTGTGAACTGCCCGGGTCGTATTTTTTCGGGTTGCTGAGCAACATGCTGTGTGAAAAATCAGAGGCGGATTTCAGTAATTTCGTCATGTTGTGATGCTTTGGGCCATGAATGAACCGGCAAAGGCGATGATGGCAAAAGCAGCCTGATTGGCGAGAAATGGCGGGAGAAAGCCATTGTTCGTTTCATGGGTGATTGAGTGAAGTGTTTTTTTTGAAAAAAAAGTGAAAAAAAATAATTTCGTGCTTGACAACAACCGACCTCGCAGATAGCTTGCATCTCGCTTCAACGAGAAGGCGCGTAGCTCAGGGGGAGAGCATTTGCTTGACGTGCAAAGGGTCGTGGGTTCAAATCCCTCCGCGCCTACCAGAATATCCCCAAAGGGAGGCTGTCTAGCCTCCCTTTTTTCGTTAACAGGGTCCGGCAATGTTTCCGGACAAGGAGAAGACGTAGTGCAGATCGAAGTCACTGGTAAACCGGTTGAATTGGCTGACGGCGCAACATGTGCCGATGCCCTGGAACAGGGCCTGTCCAAAAAACAATTCAAGAAAGTCGTTGCCGCCAAGTGCGGTGAGGCACTTTTGGATATGTCAACTACCGTGCCGACGACCTGTTCGACCATCGAGCCCGTCTTTGCCGAGAGCGAAGAGGGGCTTGCCATTATCCGTCACTCCGCAGCCCACCTCATGGCCGAGGCCGTCAAAAAGCTGTTTCCTTCAGCCAAGGTGACCATTGGTCCGGCTATTCAAGACGGATTCTATTATGACTTCGACTATGAGCGTCCGTTCACTCCGGAAGATCTGGAGGCGATCGAAAAGGAAATGCTCAGTTCTGTCGGAGCCAACAAGCCATTTGTTCGGTCCACCATGTCAAAGGATGAGGCGAAAAAGTTCTTTTCCGAAAAGGGCGAGGACTACAAGCCTGAAATCATGGACGACTTGGGTGTCGATGAATTTTCCATCTACACGCAGGGCGAGTTCACGGACTTGTGCCGTGGACCTCACGTTGCCCGGACCGGCATGATCAAGGCGTTCAAGCTGTTGTCCGTGGCCGGTGCTTACTGGCGTGGTGACGAGAAGAACAAGCAGCTTCAGCGGATTTACGGTACTGCCTGGCAGGATCCCAAGGCGTTGAAGAAACATCTGTTCCGGCTGGAAGAAGCCAAGAAACGTGATCACCGCAAACTTGGCAAGCAGCTCGATCTTTTTTCATTCAACGATGAAGTTGGTCCCGGTATGCCTCTGTGGCATCCAAAAGGCATGTTGCTGCGGACCATCCTTGAAGATTTCGAGCGCAAGGAACATTTGAAGCGCGGCTATGATCTGGTGCAGGGACCGCTCATTCTCAAACGCGAGATGTGGGAAAAGTCCGGTCACTATGAAAATTACCGCGAAAATATGTATTTTACGGAGATCGACGATCAGGCGTATGGCATCAAGCCCATGAACTGCCTGGCACACATGATGATCTACAAACGGAAAATCATGAGTTATCGCGATCTGCCCCAAAGGTATTTTGAATTGGGCGTTGTCCACCGCCATGAGAAATCCGGCGTGCTGCACGGACTGATGCGAGTCCGGACATTCACGCAGGACGATGCTCACCTGATTTGTCGGCCTGATCAAATCTCCTCAGAAATTTTGGATCTTATCAAATTTTATCAGGACATTTATTCCCTGTTCAACTATGAGTTTGACGTGGAACTGTCCACCCGTCCTGAAAAATCCATCGGGTCCGATGAGGACTGGGACGTTTCGACCGAAGCCTTGCGAGAGGCCTTGAACGAATCGGGTATGGAATACGCCATCAACGAAGGTGACGGCGCATTTTATGGTCCCAAAATTGACTTCCACCTGCGGGACTCCATTGGACGTTCTTGGCAGTGTGGAACAATTCAGGTGGATTTCACCTTGCCAGAGCGCTTTGACATAGTATATGTCGGCGAGGACGGTGAACGACATCGACCGGTCATGATCCATCGAGCCATGCTTGGCTCCATTGAACGGTTCATTGGTGTCTTGACGGAACACTGCGCAGGAGCTTATCCTGTGTGGCTGGCACCGGAACAAGCGCGTCTTTTGAACGTAACAGATGCGCAATTAGATTTTGTGAATAAAGCAAAGGCTTTGTTTGCGGCGAAAGGGATTCGAATTGAATCCGACACCCGCAACGAGAAGCTTGGCTACAAGATTCGGGAAGCTCAAGTTGAGAAAATCCCGTATATGTTGGTAATCGGTGATAAAGAGGTTGAGGCCGGGTGTGTCAATATTCGTTCACGAGACGGAGAAGACCCCGGGATGGTTCCATTGGAGGAGGCTGCGCAGATGATTCTTGATGCTGCGAAAGCGCCTTTCGAAACAGGAGGAATGAGCTATAGCTTTTCGGGGTAACTACCGCCGCGACCAGCGGAAAGACGAGGTCCGGCGAAACGACAGAATTCGTATCCCTAAGGTACGAGTTGTGGATGAAGACGGTGAGCAGTTGGGCGTACTGGCAACTCGCGACGCTTTAGAACGCGCTCGTGAAAAAGGGCTTGATCTGGTGGAGGTCGCGCCGAACGCCGATCCGCCTGTCTGCAAGATCATGGATTATGGTAAATTCAAGTACCAGCAACAGAAAAAGTTGCAGGAAGCGAAGAAGAAACAGACCGTAATCAAGATCAAGGAAGTCAAGTTCCGGCCCAAAACCGATGAGCACGATTACCAGACCAAGCTCAAAAAAATTGTTAAATTCCTTGCTGCAGGTGATCGCTGTAAAGTGACCATTTTCTTCCGGGGACGGGAGATCGTCCACAAGGACCGCGGGCTGATGATGCTTGACCGGGTTGTGGAGGATACGCAGGATATCGCTAAAGTCGAGAGCAAGCCCATGTCAGAAGGACGGACCATGACAATGATGCTTGCTCCCGTGAAAAAATAGAGACTCATAGGGGACTTGTTCCCTTTTAGGAGGATACACCTATGCCTAAGATCAAAACTCGCCGCGCAGCTGCGAAGCGGTTTTCCAAGACCGCTACTGGCAAGTTCAAGCGTCGTCGCAAAAACCTCAGGCACATTCTGACCAAGAAGAATGCCAAGAGGAAGCGTCGTTTGGGCCAGTCCACTACTGTGGACACCGCCAACATGAAGGCTGTACGTCGTCAGTTGCCCAACGGCTAGCAATCCGCCTGATGCGCCTGCTGGCCGCGTTCAAAGAGAGTCGGGGAATGGCCCCGATTCACACGTAGCGTCAGTTCGGCTCAGTCGAGATGCCCGTTGATTGTCCGAAACATTTAAAGCAATCCGCCTCGTCGGGGGAGTCCGTCCGGCCCGGGAGGTAAGTAAGCGATGGAGGTTTTACCATGAGAGTAAAGCGCGGAGTGGCCGCCAAGAGGCGTCACAAAAAATATCTGAAGATGGCCAAGGGCTATCGTGGAGCAGGCAGCCGCCTGTACCGTACCGCTCGTGAGCGTGTCGAAAAAGCTCTGAGCAACGCATACCGCGACCGTAAACGCAAGAAACGCGAATTCCGCAAATTGTGGATCATTCGCATCAATGCCGCCGCCCGTCTCAACGGCCTGTCTTACAGCCGTTTGATGAATGGTCTCAAGCTGGCCGGCATCGAGCTGAACCGTAAGGTTCTGGCTGATATGGCAGTGCGCGATCCTGAAGTGTTCGCCAAAATCGCAGAGGCAGCAAAAGCCAAAGTGAGCTAAATTGTGAGTAATGATTTGAAGTCCTTCCTGGAAGGACTCGACAGCCTGGCCCAGGATTGCGAATCTCGCAAGGGCCAGGCTTGTTCGTTAAAGGAACTGGAGGAACTCCGCATTGAGTTCCTGGGCCGCAAGGGCAAGCTCGCTCAAATCATGGGCCAGCTTGGCAAGCTTGACAATTCGGAAAAACCTCAAGCCGGGCAGAAGGCCAACACGGTCAAACAAGCCATTACCGCTTTGTTTGATGCATGGGAAGCCGACCTTCATTCTGCTGAAGCCTCTGATGTGTTGTCGAAATTTGACCCCTCCATGCCGGGACGCAAGCCGTGGGCAGGATCACTGCATCCGGTGACACTGGTTATGGATGAAGTGTGTTCCGTCCTGACAGGATTGGGCTTTGAACATGCCGCCGGGCCGGAAGTCGAGAATGATTGGCACAATTTCGAGGCACTTAACATGCCTCCCGAGCATCCGGCTCGTGACATGCAGGACACCCTGTATGTTTCGGACAAAATCGTGCTGCGCACGCATACCTCCGGGATGCAGATTCGCTCCATGCTCAAGCAGGAGCCGCCGGTGGCTGTGATCGCTCCGGGCAAGGTCTATCGTCGCGATTCCGACCTCACCCACACACCGATGTTTCATCAGATCGAAGGATTGCTGGTTGACAAGAATGTGTCCATGGCGGATTTGCGTGGCACCTTGACTGTCTTTGTTCGACAGCTTTTCGGGTCACAGACCGATGTCCGTTTTCGTCCGAGCTTTTTCCCCTTTACCGAACCCTCTGCCGAGGTTGATATCTCGTGCGTCATGTGTGGTGGAAAAGGTGAAAAAGACGGCGCTCCCTGCCGGGTGTGCAAAGGCACCGGCTGGGTCGAGATTCTGGGCTGTGGCATGGTTGATCCCAATGTTTTCAAGTCTGTGGGCTATGATCCCGAGATATTTACCGGTTTCGCTTTTGGCGTGGGCATTGAGCGTATCGCCATGTTGAAATACGGTATCGGTGACCTGCGCATGTTCTTTGAAAACGATGTCCGTTTTCTGGAACAATTCGCGTAGATATTTGGAGTGGCGACACGGGGCACAGGCCCTGTGCCGTCCTTTTTTGACATACTGAATCCATGGATTCATTACGATAAACAGACCACTGTCCCAATCTGTTGCCAGTCTTCGCGAGCAATGGAGTGATGGGCTGAGGTCTGGGAGAAAGAGCGATGACGTGCTGCTTGCGGTGCCTTTTTTCCTCTTTTCCCCAGCCGCCGGAGGCATTCAATGTTAGTCAGTCTTAATTGGTTGCGTGAGTTCGTCCCCTATGAGGGCGACATTCAGGTTCTGGGTGACAAGCTCACCATGTTGGGCCTTGAACTGGAAGGGATCACTGATCCATTCGAGAATATCAAGGATATCGTGGTCGGGCATGTCGTGGAGTGTGAAAAGCACCCCGAGGCCGAGAAACTGTCGGTTTGCACTGTGGATGTCGGTGGTCCCGAGACACTGACCATCGTGTGCGGCGCGCCCAACGTCGGCAAGGGGCAGAAAGTCCCTGTTGCCACTGTCGGCACGGTGATGCCTGAGGGAATGAAAATCAAGAAAGCCAAGTTGCGGGGCATCAAGTCGTTTGGCATGATTTGTTCCGAGCGGGAACTTGGATTTTCCGACGACCATGATGGTATCTGGATGTTGGACGATTCCCTGACCGTGGGTGATCACTTGGTGGATGCGCTGAATTTGGAACGGGTTGTCTTTGATTTCGACATCACGCCGAACCGGGCCGATTGTTTGTCCATTCTCGGATTTGCCCGTGAAACCGCACTGGCTTTTGACCTGCCGTTGACCATGCCGGAGTTGAATTTGGTTGAGGCGGGAGGCAACGCCGCTGATGCCGTGAAAATTTTGATCGACGATCCCGCGTTGTGCCCGGCGTATCATGCCCGGATCATTCGTGGTGTCGAGACGCGCAAATCTCCGGACTGGATGCGGTTCAAGCTGCTCGCTTTGGGCCAGCGTCCCATTTCCAATATCGTTGACGTGACCAATTACATCATGTTGGAGCTGGGGCAGCCGCTGCACGCGTTTGATCTGGACACGATCGAAGACGCGACGATTCGCGTCGCTTCGGCAGAAGACGGGATGAAGTTCACCACGCTTGACGAGGTGGAACGGACCTTGACCGCAAATGACCTGTTGATCTGGGATGGCAAGAAGCCTGTTGCCCTGGCCGGTGTCATGGGCGGGATCAATTCCGAGATGCAACCGACTTCCACCAATGTTTTGTTGGAATCCGCTGTCTTCCGTCCCGGAACAGTTCGCAAGACCGCTCGTCGTTTGGCATTGCCGTCTGATGCTTCCTACCGTTTTGAACGGGGTGTGGATCAGCAGTTGACCCGATTCTGTCAGGATCGTGCGGCACAGCTTATGGCCGAGACATCGGGCGGAGCCGTCATGTCCGGCGTTGCGACCAACGAGCCGACCCCGTGGACCGATCGCCAGCATGGCTATCGTCATGCACGGTGCATGTCCCTGCTCGGGTTGGACCTTGAACCGGAATTTGCCAAGAAGGTTTTTGAAGGCGAAGGATGTGTGGTTGACGATTCCAATCCTGAAAACTGGACGGTTTCTTCGCCTTCCTGTCGTCTTGACCTTGAGCGTGAAGTTGACTTGTACGAGGAAGTGGGCCGTGTTTTTGGTCTGGATCAGATTCCCGCAGTACTGCCTCGTGTGGCAAAATCCCTTGAGACTGTTTCCGGTGGGACCGAGTATGCCTTTATCAAGACCATCAAGACGTGGGGTTCCGGCATTGGATTGAATGAAGCCGTGAACTACAGTTTTGTCGGGTCTGATGACCTGGATCGACTTAACCTGCCTGAAGAAGGCCGGGTATTTATCGCCAATCCGCTCAGTGAAGATCAGAATGTCATGCGGACCGATCTGGCTCCCGGGTTGTTGAACACATTGAAAAACAACTTGGCGCAGGGCAACAATCACATTCGTCTTTTTGAAGTGGCCAAAAAATTTGTGACTGACAGCGAATCCGAGACCGAGACGTCGGAACACACCCGTTTGGGCGTGTTGTTGTACGGCCCTCGTCATGCCAATGAATGGCCTTGGGGCGATGCGAACGCAGATTATCTCGATATCAAGGGGCACATGGAGCATCTGGTGGTCAACCACTTGAAATTGGAAGCTCCACAGTTTTCTGTTGTCGAAAACCATGCCTATCTGGAACCGTGTGTGCAAGTGACGGTCAATGATTTGCCGATTGGCCTGATTGGTCGGGTCAAGGAAGATATCGCCGATTACTATCATGCCCGGAAGGAAGTCTGGCTGGCAGACTTTGATCTGGATGAACTGCGGGAGATGACGGAAGCTCAGGCGATTCAGTTTGTACCGCTGCCGGTTTTCCCGCCGAGTCGTCGTGATGTGACGGTTATCGGACCGATGTCGTTGGGTGCCGATGCTATTCAGTCGGTCATTGAAGACGCCGGTGTCAAACTCATGGAGTCGGTCGAACTGGTTGCTGAATATGTGCCGGATGGGCAGGAAGAGGAACGAAATTTGTCTTTCCGTCTGACATACCGTTCGCCGACCAAGACCTTGAAAGACAAGCAGGTGGACAAAGAGCACAAGAAAGTGCTCGCTGCCTTGGAAAAGAGCTTGCCGATTCATTTCTAATTGAAGATTCTCGTGAAAGCCCTGTTCCATCTGTGGAGCAGGGCTTTTTTTACATTCTTCGGACGATACGTGATGCTGAGCATGGATGGTGGGTGCCTTTTTGGGCCTATTTTACCCCATGTTTCTAAACGTATTGATGCGAGCGGGTGGATTTGGTAGAAAAAAAGGATGGAAGACTTGCAGGATTTCAAACGATACAGAATTGGCGAAGCGGCCCGGGAACTTGGCGTCAAGACGTATGTGTTGCGATTCTGGGAAAGTGAGTTCGATGAAATCACCCCCATCAGGACCGAAAGCGGCCAACGTCTGTATACGGAAGAGAATTTAGATGTTATCAGGGAAATCAAACGGTTGCTTTATGATGAAGGGCTGACGATCGATGGGGCCAAACGCAAAATGCACAGCCTTGAACAGAGTGACATCCTGACGGAAATTCGGGATGAGCTTCTTGCCATCAAAAGGATTCTGAACACATAGGCGGCAACGATCAGACTGGAGGCCAAATGAATAAGGCTTTGAAATACAGTGTATTTTCAATTGGTTTGTGTGTCGCTTTATTCCTGATGGCTGCGGTCGTTTTCATTTCAGTTGTCGATCCCAATGACTATAAGGACCGCATTTCGCGGATCGTGTTGGACGAAACCGGGCGCACCCTGACCTTTGAGGGTGATCTCAATCTTTTGGTGTTCCCGAATCTTGGCATCCGAATGACGGATGTGAGTTTGAGCAACACAGCGGATTTCGGTCCTGAACCCATGATCCGGGTCGCCTCAGCCTCAGTGTCTGTCCGAATTGCGCCATTGCTGATGGGCAAGGTCAAATTCGGTCAATTGGTCTTGGACGAGTTGGTGTTGAATATGGGGCGGGCCGCTGATGGGACAACCAATTGGGAAGACCTCGTGGGACGGCAGGTTCCGACTGAATCCAGTGACACGGAAGAGCCGTTTTCGCTCGAGGTGGCCGGGCTTTCCGTGACCAATGGCAGTCTGGTGTGGGATGATCGATATACCGACACGCAGTTTGTGGTGCGCGGGTTGGATGTTTCCACCGGAAAAATCGCGCAAGGGGCGGTGTTTCCCGTTGATGTTTCGTTGAAATTTGCGTGTTCGCGGCCAGATGCACAGGGAACAGTGAAGATTTCCGGAAAATCTTCCATCGATTTCGTCAATCGTGAATACGGTCATCTGGATATGGGCGTACAACTCAGTGCGAAGGGGAAGGCCTTGCCTGGTGGGACACTTGACGCGCGGGCCGAGTTCAATTTTTTGGCTCTTGATTTCAATCGGGAGCGCGCTCAGGTCACTGGGTTGAAAATATCAGCGTATGGCGCAACGGTCCGCGTTGACGGGACATTCGAGGGCATAACGCAGGATATGACCGCTGCGTCTGGCGTTGTGAAGGTCGATCCATTTGATGTGAAAAAGACGCTGGCCGCTCTTGGGAAAAAGCTTTTCCCGATCGTGGACAAAATCGCTTTGACCGATGTGGGCGGGATGGTTGACTTTGCATTTGTTCCTGGGCGTATTGATATCAAAACCCTGAAAGCAACGGTTGATGGCACTCGAATTGTCGGCAACGCACGGATTGAACGTGGCGCAGTGTGGCCAACGTGTTTTATGCGATTGGATGTGGGCACGCTGGATTTGGATAAATATATGCCTGTTCAGGATGAGACGAAGTCTGCAACTGTCGATCTCTCTTCGTCGGGTCATGATGCCGTGATGATTCGACCAGCCCTTCTTCGAAAGCTTGATGTGGATATCGAAGCCAAGGTCGCAAAGTTGAAGCTAGCCGGGGTTTATTTTGAATCTGTGATCGCACATTTGAAAGGTAAGGATGGCGTGGTCCGGCTTTCACCCGCTTCGGCCCAGACATATGGCGGGTCGATCACCTTGGATGGGACGGTTTCGGTTGTCGAAAAAACGCCCAGTGCGGCAGTGACTGTTGCGGTCGATTCCGTGGATATCGGCGCACTCAGTCGGGATGCGGATGAAGGTTCTCAACTAGCCGGTATCGCGGATTTCAATGCGGACCTGACATGGCGTGGTGAGCGGGTCACGGATATGCGACGGACGGTGAATGGGACCGTTGGATTTTTTTTGAAGGACGGGGTGTTTCCCGGAGTGAATATGGTGAGAATGGCCCGTGAAACCCATGATCGGAAGTCGCAGGGAGGGCGGGTTGAAGCCGCTGCAACCGATTCGACCCGATTCGGGACAATCAAGGGGACGGGCGTCTTGACCAATGGTGTCTTGGTCAATGAAGATCTCGAAGTCGTGGCTCCCGGACTGCGTGCGAATGGGCACGGTGCGGTTTCGCTGGTGACGCATGAAATTGATTATATCGTCAAGGCAAAGCTGGTCCCCCAGGCCACGGGGCAGGGCGGGAAAGGTTCGGATGACCTTTTCGGTGTTCTTGTCCCCATCCATGTCACTGGAACGGTGGAGAATCCGCACTATTGGGTGTCGGTGACGGAATACGTCAAGGCCTTGGGCGGAACAGTTATCGGTGTGGTGGGCAGTGTGCTTGGCGGGGTGACCAGTGCCATCAAAGAGGTCGGATCTGCCTTGGATGAAACATGTTGTGAAGATGAGTCCACTTCGGAAAAATCTCCGCGTAGGAAAAAATTCTTGGGTATTTTTTAGGCTGCATCTGTGCGTGTGAGAAAAAGAGTCAATCTATCAGGCGATTAGTGATTGGTTCCGACCAGTTCGTGCATTCCCTTAAATGCGCCGTTCAGCGTTTCTTTTTCTGTGGTCTGTTGCCGGAGGAACTGATTGATGGGACCGATCATGGCGATGGCGGTATCCACTTCCGGGTTGGCCCCTTTTTGATACGCTCCGATATTGACCATATCTTCCACTTTCTTGAAGGTCGCCATGTGCCGCAGCAGGGTGCGACCATCTGTTTGTACTTCTTTTGAGGTGATGTCGCTTCGCAGACGACTGACAGATTTGAGGACGTCGATGGCCGGGTAATGGCCAAGATCGGCCAGTTCCCGGGTCAACACGATGTGCCCGTCAAGGATGGATCGTGTGGAGTCGGCAATGGGTTCGGTGAAGTCGTCACCGTCAACGAGCACGGTGTAGATGCCGGTAATTGACCCTTTTCGATTTTTACCGGCTCGTTCCAGAAGTTGCGGTAATTGAGCGAAAACACTGGGAGTATATCCACCTCGGGTCGGCGGTTCTCCAGCGGCCAGTCCCACCTCGCGGGCAGCCATGGCGAAACGGGTCACCGAGTCCATCATGAGGAGGACATCATTTCCCTGATCTCGAAAATATTCTGCCACGGCAGTGGCTGCGTAGGCCGCTCGCATTCGGATCAGCGGGCTTTTGTCCGAGGTCGCCACGATCAGCACACTTCGGGCCATGCCTTCGGGACCGAGGTCGCGTTCCATGAATTCCACGACTTCCCTACCACGTTCGCCCACCAGCGCGATGACATTGATATCCGCCTTTGTGGACCGTGCCATCATGCCGAGTGTAGTGGATTTACCCACGCCGGACCCTGCCATGATGCCGACACGCTGGCCTTTGCCCAGTGTCAGCAAGGCGTTGACAGAGCGGATGCCGACATCCAGCGGTTCATTGATTCGAGGGCGTTCCAACGGGTTCGGTGGTTCGTTGTGCAACGGGGCGTATGTTTCCGCATCGATAATTCCAAGGCCGTCCATGGGGGTGCCAAAAGCGTCAATGGCTCGTCCGAGCAACGCAGTACCCACAGGAATATGGGGTGGTGTGGCCGCGTTCTGGATCAGGGAACCGGGACCGATGCCCCGCATGTCCGAGTAGGGCATGAACAGGCAGGCTCCATCGCGAAATCCCACAACTTCCGCCGGGATAGGCCGACTTTCGGGCGGGAGAAGATAACAGACCGACCCAAGGGGGGCCTTGATTCCGTGCCCCTCAGCGATGAGACCCACAACCTTGGTCACCTTGCCGAATGTTTGACAGGGGTCGAGTTTTTCGAGCAATCCGAATCTGGAATGATTGGTCATGAATCAGCCTTCGGTGTCGTTGGCCGTGACCTGTTCGGCCAATTGGGCGAAAAGGGGTTCAACATTGGCCCAACGAGTATCGATGGTGTTGTCCACCTTTCCATTGGCACCTTCGACGACAACTCCTCCTGACTGGATGGACGGATCTCCTTTGGTGGTCCAATATTTCAGGGCTGGATTGCGGTCCTGAATGGTCTTGAGATATTCGTCCAACCCTTCGATATCATCAGGATGACACCTGACAGTAATTTGACGCTGAGAGTCAATGCGTTCCAACGCCTCACCCATTAATGCTTCCAGTGAAGCCTGTCGCTTCTGGTCCAGTTCGATTTTGAGCGTTTTTTCGACCGTCAGCGAAATGAGCTTGACGATGTCTTGACGGCGGTCTTCGAAAATTGTGGTACCTTGTGCGCCGAGTTGCGCAAGCAGGGCTTCTCCCTGCGTCGAGATGGCCTCAATGTGTCGAGCTACATCTTCCTGAGCCTGGGCAAGACCTTCGGCATACCCTTCATGTCGGGATGTCGCCCGGAGGGCTTCGGCTTCCAACTCTGCAAGCATCTTGATTTTTTTGGCCTCTTCCATGGCCTTTTTCTTGACGCGCTGCATGTACTCGATGTTGGTCGCTTCATCCCAGAGCAATTGCCGTTTGCCTTCCAGCTCCTGAATCGTTACTTCATTCGGCCCGGGAGTATCAATGCCGACAAGGACCTTGCCGGTCAAATTTGGCCTGTTGTGATTGGCGTTATTAGATAAAGACATCACTTCCACCTCGACTGATGGCTATTTTGCCCTCGTCCTCCAAACGGCGGACGGTTTTGACGATTGATTGCTGGGCTGCTTCGACTTCAGACAGCTTCTTGGGCGGCATGATTTCCAAGTCTTCCTTGATCATTGCCGAAGCACGTTCCGACAGATTCTTGAAGAACTTGTCGCGGAGATCTTGAGAAGCTCCCTTGAGAGCGACGGTGAGATCCTCGTTGGAAACCTCTTTGAGCAGCTCGCGAATGGCGATGTCGTCGATGCCCTTGACGTCCTCGAAAACGAACATGAGATTGCGAATATCTTCGGCCATCTGTGTGGATTCTTCTTCGATTTCCGAGAGCACTTCCTCTTCGGTGTTGCGGTCCACGGCATTGAGAATTTCTGCCACGGAATTGACACCACCGACTTTCTTGCCTTCTTTGCCGCCCATGGCGATCAACTGGCTTTGCAGCACTTTGTCCACTTCCATGAGCATTTCTTCGGCCACGGCTTCGAGTTTTGCCAGACGCATGAGCACTTCGGCTCGAACGCCTGCCGGGAGATTCTGGATCAATTCCGCAGCCTGATCCGGGTGGAGATGGCCGAGAATGAGGGCCAATGTCTGCGGATGCTCGTTGCGTAAGATCTGGGCCAGAATGCGCGGACTGACATTTTCCAATTCCTGGAACGGTGTGGGACCGGTATCCAGATCCAGAGAATCCATGATATATTTGGCAGTTTCCGCATCGAGTGATTTTGTCAGTAATCGTTTGACCTGCTCAGGACCACCCACCAGCAGTTCGGCGCCGTAGGCCAATGCCTCGTTGTATTCCTTGAGGACGTCGAGCACTTCTTCCTTGGGAACGGAATCGGTTTCGAGCATGGCTTTGGAAACGGCTGCTATCTCATTCCGTTCCATTCGTTTGAAGACTTCCGCCGTGAATTTCTCGCCAAGAGCGAGCAGCACGATGGCCGTTTTCTGTGGTCCTGAAAAATCTGCCATGGGTTTATGCCTCCTGGGTCAGCCAGGTTTTGAGCAGATGCACTGCCTGGTCAAGATTGTCGTCGGACAATTCGATAGCGTGATTCTTGGCATTTTCCAAGCGTCGAGTTGTATCCAGAGCTTCTTCGTCCACTTCTTCCTCTTCAAGGGCCAACCGTTCGGCACCGGGGAGTCCGGCCATTTCCTCGATTTCCTGCTCAGCCACACGGGGTCGAATCAGGGCCATGACGACCGGGCGGACAACCAAAATGAGGAAGAGGAAGATCAACAATCCGTTGAGAAATGGTTTGCCCAGACGCTGGGCATATTCCAGCATGGTCCGCATGAGTGAGTCGCCATCATAGAGTTCTGGTTCGCCAAAGGAGATGTTACTCACTTCGATGGTGTCGCCGCGAGCACTGTCAAAACCGACGGCATTGGCGATCAGGGTTTGGATGCGGGCGAGTTCTTCAGCTGATCTGGGAGTATAGGTCGATTCGCCTGTTTCAGCATTGGTCACCCAAGTGCCGTCCACGATAACCGCGACAGTCAGGCGTTTCAACTGCCCGACAGGCGTGATGATATTTTCTTCCTGTTTGTTGATTTCAAAGTTGGTTGTTTTGGTCTCTCGGGTGGAGTCCTGGGTGGTGCGGGTGCCGGAAAAACCGTCGCCCCGGAAGTTCGCATCGGGTTCGCCTCCGGCCAGAGATGCGGCACCGGCAGTGGATTCCTCACTGGTTGTCTCGGAACGAACCACTGCGCCATCCGGATCATAGACTTCCTTATGGACAGTGCGTTGACTGAAATCGAGGTCCGCATTGACGCGGGCGATGACCTTGTCCGGTCCGACCGCCGGGCCGAGCAGTTCGATGATGCGGCGTTGCATCAGGGCTTCCACGTCGGCCTTATGCAGCATTTGCGCGCTGGACAGGGACAGGCCAGACGATTCGTCGCTCGGCGTGTACAGCGGACGGCCTTTCATGTCCGTAACCGTAATATATTTTGATTCCAAGCCTTCCACAGCCATGGAGACCAGATTGACAATCCCCTGGACTTCATCTGATTCGAGTTGCCCGCTGTCTTTCAACTGGAGCACGATGGATGCGGACGGTGCGGTCTGATCCTCAATGAACAGCGACTTCTGGGGAATGACCAGATGGACGCGGGCTTTGAGCACCATGGGAAATTCTGTGATGGTTCGGGCCAACTCCCCTTGCAGGGCACGCTGGTAATTGATGTGCTGGACAAAGTCGGTTTGTCCAATCTGGACTTCATCGAAAATTTCGAAACCAATACCTTGACCATGCAGGTTGCCTTCTCCGGCGACCTTGAGTCTGAGCTCGTAGACTCGATCAACGGGGACCTTGATGGTCTTGCCGTTGTTTTCAAGGACGTAGTCTTCTTTGGCAGCCTGCAACATGCCCACGACCCTGGATGCGTCCTCAGGGTAGAGATTGGTCATTAATATCCGGTAGTCAGGCTTGTTCATCCAGTAGATCATGAGCGCAAAGGCGATCACCACTGAAGCGGCCAGACCACTGATGAGGATACGTTGGGACATGGAACGGTCATTCCAGAACCCGGAGGCTTTTGACCAATATTCGGCAACAAACGGAGGCATTGTCTCTCTCCAATAGATTGAGCGTTTTCGTTATCTGACGAGTGATGTCCGCTTAGAAGGGCATCTGCATGATTTCTTTATAGGACTGCATGATCTTGTTTCGCACCGCGCCGGTCATCTGCATGGCCATGCTGGCTTTTTGCATGGAGATCATCAGCTCATGAACATTCTGGCTTTTGCCGGTTGCGAATTCTTCGATCATCACTTTTTTATCTGTCTGGAGGTCATTGACCGTATTCAGAGATTCCTTGAGTGTGTCATTGAATGCCTTGGCTGGTTCCTGTGGTTTTTTCAGACTGTTGGTGACAGTGTTGTTGACCGTCTTGAGACGGGAACCCATGGCATTTTGATAGGCGTTGATCGCGACACTTTTGACAACCATAATTCAATACTCCTTCAGGCTTAACCCAAGCCGATTTGCAGGGCTTTCTGGAACATGCGTTTCGCAGCCTGAATGGACTGCACATTGGCTTCGTAGCCGCGCATGGTCTGCATCATGTTGGTCATTTCTTCAACCACGTTGATATCTGGGTACGTCACATATCCCTGCTCATTCGCGTCAGGGTGATGCGGTTCGAAGACCTGCTTGAAAGGTCGTTGATCAGCAGTGACGCCAAGGACCTTGACGCCTTTCAGGTCACGATTGAGTTGATTGTGCATTTCCTGGGCAAATGGTGAGTAGACGGGAGAAGCCTCGAACGACACGGATTTGCGTTGGTAGGGACCACCGTCTTCGGTCTTGGTGGTTCGAATATTCGCCATGTTCATTGAGATGACATTCAGCTGGGCACGCTGGGCCTTGAGGCCGGATGCGCTGATGTCCATTGCTGTCATTAAATCCATATTACTTCGCTCCGTCCATTATGACTTTACCCATACCATTGAAATTCTTTTTGATGACCATGGCCAAGGCGTTGTACCGCATGGTGTTTTTGGCGTTGGTGGCCATTTCCTTGTCCAGATCGACTGAATCCTGCCCGTAAATTTCACGAGCCTTGAAATCCTTCAAACCGTCGCCGACGAATCCGTCCGGGTTGAATGTCGCGGGAAGGTGTGCCTCCGAGGTGCGGGTCATTTTGCCGAGAGCGTCCTGATTGAGGGCCTTTTGCAATTTGTCCTCGAATTCGATGGACCGGGCTTTGTACCCCGGGGTGTTGAGGTTGGCGATGTTGCCGGTGACGAGATTTTGACGTTGCAGTTGAAGGTCCATGACCTTCCCTGTCAATTGAATATGTCGTTCAAAAAGCTGTCTCATGCCTTGCTCCTCCTGCATTCCCTGTGATGTTCTATTTCCTGACAGGCATGTTTTTCCGTCAGGTTCGCAAAGAGATAAGCAACTCTCGTTCCAAACAAATAACATATTGAAATAAAAGAATATTTATTGTACACACACGTCGTAGAGGGTGGAGGGGGCCTTGTCGTTGGCTTGGGTGGTTCTTTTTTCGGTTGCTGTCGGGGCAGATTCTTCCGTCCGGGTGGGCGCGTCGAATGGGCGTTGAAAATGAAATAAGGGTGTTTAGTCTCTATAAAATCAGTATTTACAAAAGTTTATATTGTATTTATGTGATTTTGGAGCTTCTTGAAGACTGATTTTGGCACAAGCATTGCTAAATCAAATGCGGTCAGCTGTGACCGTGTATATTTTTTCACCCTGTTTGTCGGGTAAAGGAGAAATGGAGGGAACATTATGAGTGGCCATTTGGACTACGAAATAAATAAAGAGCTTGGTGAATGCTACCTATTCATGGGTGAGCTGGACAAAGCGGAAGAGTATTACAACAAAGCGGTGAGTTCCAATGGGGTGCATCCTGATCCCTATCTTGGGCTGGCGACCGTTGCCGTTCAACGCGGACAACTCGAAGACGCCATGACCATGTACGAGAAGGCGCATTCCATCGAGCCGTCCGACAAGAGTCTTTCCGGCATCGGGCTTATCCGGCTTGAGAAGGGTGAAACTGAGGAAGCGTATTCCCTGTTCACTGAGGCCATAACCCGGAATCCGGAAAATATGGTCGCCTTGTTTAGTCTTGTTCGGTTGGGACATGAATTGCAGCGTTTGGAAAAGATCGTGCCTTACCTGGAAGCGTATCTTGAAATCGATCCGGACAAATTTGAAGTGCGGTATTCTCTGGCGGGAAGCCTTGTGTGTCTCGATCGGAAAGATGCGGCCCGGGTTCAATTGGAGACGATCCTTGAAGCTGATCCGTCCCATGAGGCTGCCAAGGAAATGCTCGATCAGTTATAAGTCGAGTCGTGTTTTCCCTCCTTTTGGTTTTCCGTTCCGTCATGATTTGTGATTGGTGGAGCGGAGAACCGGCCTAGAAGGACGGGTTGGAAAGGAGAGGATTACTTAACCCGCTGTTTCGATATCAGTTTGCCGGTCGTGCTTTTGGGCCTGCCCTGTCTTTCGAATAGGCGTTTTTTGGCGTTCTGTAGCCATTTTGTTCGATTTTTCACGTGCGTGAAAGCTTGCGTTTGTGGCTTGAATCTGGCACAGCCTCTCAAAACAAGAAGAGAGGTTTATGATGAAAGTGTTACCTGTCAAACGAGCGATCTTATCTGTAACCGATAAGTCTGGACTCGCCGAATTCGGCCGATTTTTGACGGACAATGACTGTGAACTGGTGTCCACCGGAGGCACCAAGAAAATGTTGAAAGAAGCCGGGTTGCCGGTAACGTCCGTGTCAGACGTGACCGATTTTCCGGAAATTCTCGGTGGACGGGTGAAGACGCTGCATCCCCACATCCATGGTGGTATCCTGGCCGACAAGGACAACGAAGGACACATGGAAACATTGCGGGATTTCGGTATCGAACCGTTTGATCTCGTGTGCGTCAATCTCTATAATTTCGCTGATGCCGTGGCCAAAGGTCTGGATCTCAAAGCCGCTGTCGAGCAGATCGACATTGGCGGACCGACCATGTTGCGGGCCACTGCCAAGAATTTTCATTCCATCTGTGTGATTCCCGACCCCAAATATTACCCGGTAGTCCAAAAGGAAATCGAGGAAAACAACGGCATTTCGTTGGCGTTCCGTAAGGAAATGGCTGCATTGACCTTCAAGTTGGTCAGTGAGTACGATGCCATGATTACCAAGTACTTGAGCGAAAACGACGCGTAGAGTGTTTCGTGATGCGCCTTGCGAGAGCGGGCCATTTTCGTCATTGGACAGTCTGTGGCTGTCCGCCGATGAATCTGACCTTTTTCCCCAAACCTTACGGTTTTGAGGAAGAGAGAAAGTGAAAGGTTGCGGCCATTGTGGGAGACGGCCATGTCGTATTCCGCAGGTTTTCTTTCGATTTTGATCGGGTCAGAAAACGTGTCGAGTTTCGTTTGAAAATATTATAAACTTCGCCGAGCAGAAACATGAATCGGCCCAAGGTGCAGTGCTCATTGGGTCGATTCTCGGTTTTGCTCGGCGTTCGAAGTATTTAGGCAATGCCGAAAATCCTTTTTGGCGGGGCCATTGCGAAGAGATGCAAGGAGTATCACCATCGCTCAGAAACCAAAGGGCAACCTGCAAGGGTTGAAACCCAATCAGATAAAACGGCTTTCTCGACTCTATCAACGGCAATTTCCCACATCGTCCTGTTATACCAACGAGCAGGCCCGGGAATTGGCGGAAATCAGTGCGGAGACAGGACGCCAATTGGGCGTGCTTATCGATCGCCAGGGCAAGGTCGGCATGGTGCTGGTCGGTGACAATCGATCAATTTACATTCCCGAACTTCCACGCAAGCGATTGTCTTCAGGCCGGCTTCGTGGTTTGCGGTTGTTGCATACCCATCTTTCCGATGAATCCCTGTCTCAGGAAGACCTGATGGATATGGTTTTTCTGCGGCTTGATTCCGTGGCTGCCTTGACTGTGAAGGAAGGTTTTCCCGAAGCAGTGCAGGCCGCGCATTTGCTGCCACCCAACCCTGATGAAAAGAGTTACGAACTCTATGCCCCCGCGCAATGGGATCGATTTGATCTCGATTTGGGGAATATTGTCGAGGCGTTGGAAGACGAATTTAGTCGGCAGTTGGCAGGACAAGGCACGGAATCTGACGAAAATCGGGTGTTGTTGGTCAGTGTGGACAAGACCCCGCGTCCGGTGCAGGAACTCTCCTTGGAAGAGTTGGCCGAACTCGCGGACACAGCGGGATTGATCGCTGCCGGGACCATGATTCAGCGCGTGCGGAAGCAGAATCCCAAGTTCATCATGGGCAAGGGCAAGCTCGCCGAGTTGGAAGTTCACGCGCTTCAGGCCAATGCGTCGATCATTATTTTCGATCAGGAATTGTCACCCACGCAGATTCGGAATCTGGCCAAGGTCACGGAACGGAAGATTCTGGACCGGACTCAGCTTATTCTCGATATCTTTGCCCAGCACGCCACGAGTCGGTCTGGTAAATTGCAAGTGGAGATGGCGCAGCTCAAATACACCTTGCCCCGACTGGTGGGAAAAAACCGGGCCATGTCTCGGTTGATGGGTGGAATCGGTGGACGCGGTCCGGGTGAGACCAAGTTGGAAATCGATCGCCGTCGAGCCAACGATCGGTTGACCCGGTTGAAAAAGGAACTCAAGCAGGTTCGCAAGCGACGGACCCAGACCCGGGAACGCCGTGCCAAGGCCGGGCTGCCGATTATTTCTCTGGTGGGCTACACCAATGCAGGAAAATCCACGCTGTTGAACACGTTGACGCAATCGAAGGTCATTGCGGAGGACAAGTTGTTCGCCACCCTTGATCCGACCAGTCGTCGTATCCGGTTCCCGCAGGAGCGGGAGGTGGTACTGACCGATACGGTCGGGTTCATTCGTCGATTGCCGCCGGATCTGAAAGAGGCATTTCGAGCGACATTGGAAGAACTGGAATCAGCGGATTTGCTGGTGCTTGTTTGTGACGCGTCCCACCCGGAAGTCGAGGAGCAGGTAGATGCTGTGCGGTCCATTTTGCATGAGATGGAGCTGGACGATATCCCGTCCATTCTCGTGTTGAACAAATGGGACAAGCTTGATGCCGAAGGGCGGGAAGTCATGCACAACGTGTATCCGGACGGACTGCCAGCCGTGGCCGTCAGACGGGCCAGTCTCGAACCAGTGGTTGCGTCGATGTTGCGTTGTATCCCGTGGGAAAGAAAAGGCTACTAATCTTTTTTTGTGTCCAGTTTGGCCGCGCAGGTGCCGCCGACTTTCCATCCATCGTAGGACGTCTGACATTCAAGCGGTTCTACATGGATGGTCACTTCGGCGTGGGCGAGTTGGGATTGAATCAGCCCTTCGATAAATCCGCACAGATCATGTGAGTCCTTGACCGACATATCGCCCGGGACCAGCAAGTGGAAGTCGATGAATCGTTTCTGGCCGGATTTGCGGGTGCGCAGGCCGTGAAAACTGGTGTCGCTTTCCGTGTAGCTGCGAATGGCGTTGGCAATGATTTCCAGTTCTTTTTTGGGAAGTGCATCGTCCATGAGACCGCCGATTGACCGTTTGAGCAGGCTGACGCCGGTGAAAACGATATTTACGGCCATGATGATCGCGATGATCGGATCAAGAATTTTCCAGTCCGGCATGACAATGATGACAGCCAGTCCCGCGACCAGTCCGATAGAGGTCCAGACATCGGTCAAAAGATGTTTGGCATCGGCTTCGAGGGTAATGGAATCAAACCGTTTCGCCGCCTTGAGCATGACTCGGGCGACCGCGTAATTGACCACGGAAGAGAGCAGAGCAAGAATCAGTCCCGGGCCGAGGTTTGTCAGTGTTTGTGGAGAGAGAAAACGGCTGATGGCCGCGTATCCGATGCCGAAGGCTGCCACAATGATGAGCGCGCCTTCAATACCGCTTGAAAAGTATTCCGCCTTGCCATGCCCATAGGTGTGGGCTTCGTCCGCCGGGCGCATGGCTATGGTGATGGCCGTGAGCGCGAGCACTCCGGCAGTGAGATTGACAACGGATTCCGTGGCGTCCGAAAGCAACCCAACAGAATCCGTCATGGCCCAGGCTCCGAATTTGAGAGCCAGGGTCAGAATCGACGCCCCGATCGAATATATGGCGTATCGTTTGGGGGAGTCGGCGGCCATTTCCTATTCCTTTGGTTTGATCCAGGGGTTTTCTTCACCACGAGCCAGTCTGCGGATATTGTCCTTGTGTCGCCAGAACAGGATAACCATGACAATAAGGGCGACCGGGACATACCCGAAATTGCCGGTCAGGGCCATGAAGATGGGCAGGGCCAGTGCAACGGTCAATGATCCCATGGAAACATGGCCGGTCAAGGCGACCATGCCGAGACACAGAGCCGCAGAAAAGAAGGTTGCCCATGGTGCCAGCGCAAAAAACGCGCCGATGGTCGTGGCCACGGCCTTGCCGCCTTTGAAGTGCATGAAGCAGGAAAAAATATGACCGAGAATGGCCGCAAGTGCAACGAAGCTCAAGGCAAGGTGCGAATCGATCCAATTGGCGGCGAACAAGACAGGGAGCATCCCTTTCAGGACGTCCAGTACCAGGGTCATGATGCCGTATTTGGTGCCGCAGAGCCGGGCGACATTGGTTGCGCCGGTGTTTTTGCTGCCACCTTCACGAGGGTCGGTGCTGCATAGCGTCCTGGCGATGACCAGTCCAAAAGGAATTGATCCGAGAATATATGCGATAAGTATGCTGACGATAAATGCCATGATGTGTTCTCCTGAAAGTTCAATCAATTCAGTATAGCTATTTTCTTTTCAGATGAAAAGTGCGTTATTCTTCAAGTGCTTCGCCCAGCCGAATTTCGTTATTCAGCGGATCGATCTTGGTGAAATTGATCTGGAATTGCTGGCCGGGATAGAGCTTGTCACCGAGCATCTTTTTGGGTGCACGGACATTGACCTGCAAATGAGGCATGGCAAGGGTGGCCATGGGACCGGCTTCTTCGACCAGTACCGCTGATTGATATTTTTTCCGTTGTTTGGCGAGGTACACGAGTTTCCAATATCTGGGACGGAATCGTTGCACCGTGCTTACGGACTGAATCCGCATTTTTAGATGAATGATGAGTTTTTTCAGTGTGTCCGTATCCAGCCGAGGCGTGCCGTCCGCAAGGAATGTGCAGACTTGGGACATATTGATGAAATCCGTGTAGCGGCGCAGGGGGGAGGTGATGGGGGCGTAAGCCGGAACACCCAGTGCCGCGTGTCGCTTGGGATTGGTCTCAAGAGTCGGTGGCAACAGCAGTTTGACCGCACGCAGGATGGCTGCCGGTTCCGTGAAGATGCCGGCTGACTCCTGAGGCAGTGCGATGTCCTGCGTTCGATACAGCAAGGGAACATTGTTCTCGTTGGCCCACAAGGCCAGGCCCGAATTGGCCAGAATCATGAATTCACTGATGACCAGTTCCGAACGAGGGCTGGGCGTCTTGAGTGAAATATCCACTGATGCCTGTTGCCCTTCACCAGTGACGGTGACAATGGGTTCGGGCTTGCGGATGACACAGGCACCTGAAGCGATTCGGCGTTCGATCAGTTTTTCGGCGACTTCATGGGCCAGAACCAGTGATTCGTCAGAGCCGTCCCGAATGGCCGCGTCAGCGAATTCATAGGTGATATTGGCCTTGACGGAAATCCAGGCCGTCCGAGGGGTGACGGAGAGCAGTTCGCCTTCATCACTCAGCGTAAAGTCGGTGATCATGCCCGGACGGGTTTCGCCTTGAATCAGGCTGTACAGTCCGGTGCCCAGTTGTTCCGGTAGCATGTGACTGGTGCCTTCTGGCAGGTACAGACTGGTGGCCCGATGCAGGACCGCTCTGTCCAATGGTGAACCAAAGGTCCAGTGAGCGTCGGGGCGAGCCAACGCGATGGAAACGACATAGCCTGTTTCAGTTTTTTCAATACGAAATGCGTCGTCGATATCGCGGGTGGTGCTGGCGTCGATGGAGATGAAGTCATCCACTTCAGCCGGAGCAGCCTGATTGGAAAAGTGTTCTTCGAGTTCGCTGATTTCATTGAGAAAGGATTCAGACCAATCATTGCCCCATGCATATTCGGCCTCGTCCAGATGATAGTTGTGGTGGCGTGGCAGTATACCCCAGCTTTGGGCCAGGAGGAGCGGAAGATGTGGTTGGTCTGGCAACCCTTTACTGATGGCCGCCCAGATTTTTTGTTCTGTCTCATCCAGGGTCTCAGCGACCTTGTGCCTGAGAATCTGTTCAAGGGTGGACACGAGTTCCTGATCCATGGTCGGGATCTGCGGAGTGCGTCCCTGACTGTGAGCCGTCCAGAGGGTCCGAAGCAGTTCTTGTCCGGCAGAGGAGACCGCTTCCCGGGCCTTTTCCTCGGCTTTTTGGTGCATCTTCAAGGCGACTTTCTCAGCAGACCAGATTTCGAAATTCGGTGGGCGGAACTTGAAATGGGTTTTTGCCTGGAGCATGGCCCGACCCAAAGCCGCCAACTGGTCAGGGGTCGGCTCTTCCCACAACAGTCCGGCAAACCACGTCAAGGGGGCTGCATCCACTTCGCCCTGAGCGAGTTCCCAGAGTTCCATGACATCGAGTCCGGCCTGGATTTCTCCCCGGGTTGCCTGATGGTCATTGAGGGTATTTTGGATGTCCTGCCGGGATAGGTCCGGTGAGCATATCGGTCCGTGCCAGGGGAGGAGGCGAGCCTCTGGAAGTTTCATTTCGCGTTTGTTGATGGTGAGCAGGCGGAGCTTGCCGGAGGCCTCTTCGAGTACCCAGGCCAGTTGCGGCTGATCGCCATGCATGAATTCCACCACGGTTCCGGGACGAAGAGTCGGGCTGAAGGATGTTCTTTTTGCCATATATTTTTCGATGCCTTTTGTGGTCAAAGAGCCGTCATTGTATCATGAAAGGATTGTCAATGTCAGTGGGGTCGCGTAAGAGTGACCCATGAATATCACACCCATTGAAATCGTTGGCTTGATTGCGGGTTTTTGTACCACGTTTTCTTTTTTGCCGCAGGTTATCAAGACCTGGCGAACCCGGTCCGTGGACGATATTTCCCTACGCATGTATCTGTTGCTCTGCTTTGGCATTGTGTTGTGGCTGTACTATGGCCTGACAATGCGCTCCGTGGCGTTGGTCCTTACCAATGGGGTCAGTTTTATCCTGACCGCGTCCATTCTTGTCATGAAACTCCTGTTTGGTAAACGCCGTTAACAGACCTGCCGTGGGGGCGTAAAAAAGGCTTCGCCGAACGTCTTGCTCGACGAAGCCTTGGCTGTATTCGTGGACGACAGGATTAGTGTTTGAAGGAACGTTGACCGGTGAAGACCATGGCCACCTGCGGGCTGGCCTCGTTCACTGCGGTGATGACTTCGCTGTCGCGGATGGAACCACCGGGCTGGGCAATGGCTGTCACGCCCTGGTCCATACACAGATCCACACCGTCGCGGAACGGGAAGAAACCGTCAGAGACCACCACGGAACCGGGCAGGCCACCACGGGCCTCTTCTGTCCGTTTCTCAATGTCGGTCAGCTTGGCTTTCATGTCCGCATCCTTGATGGCTGCCAGTTTCAATTCAAACAGCGACATCCCCAATTCTTTGGACGCGAGCAGGTCAGAGTGCTTGATGTATGCCTTTGTCACGGCCAGAAGCACGCAACCGACGCGGTCCTGTTCGCCGGTGCCGATGGCTGTGGTCACGCCGTCCTTGACAAACAGGACGGAGTTCGAAGTGACACCAGCTTCCACGGCCCAGGCAAAGAGCAGGTCGTCAGCTTCCTGCTTGCTCGGAGCACGGGCAACAAAAGAATTTCCGTCTTTTTCCGCAGTGGCCGGAATGAAGTCGTCGGCCTTGAGAATGGCGTTGCGGAAGGAATACTGCAAGACGATGCCGCCGTCGGACAGGGCTTTGATATCCAGGAACGGCATCGTGGACAGACTTTGTACCTCTGCAATGCCGGGGATTTCCAGGATTCTGAGATTTTTGCGTTTTTTGAGTTCTGCCAGAGCGTCGTCATCGAACTTCGGTGCGGCAACCACTTCAAAATAGACGGAATTGATAAGCTCTGCTGTGGCCAGATCAATGGGACGGTTCACGACAACCGCACCGCCGAAAGCGGCGATTCGATCCGTCTCAAAGGCGCGCTTCAAGGCAACGGTGATGCCTTCATCGGTCCAGGCCGCGCCGCAGGGATTGTTGTGTTTCAGGATGAGTGCGGCGGGTTTTGCTGACAGGTATTGCAGAATATTCAGCGCGTTATCCACATCGGTCAAGTTGGTCTTGCCGGGGTGCTTACCCGCTTGGAGCATGTGCTCCTCGGTTAATGCGGAAACCAGGCCCTGGCCTTGTCCGATAAATTTGACGCCACCCACTTCAAGCTGACCTTCAGCCAGTTCGTAGAGTGCTGCGGGTTGGTCCGGATTTTCTCCATACCGCAAACCCTTGGTTTCCCCATCGATTTCCCAAGTACGTTTCTTGAAAACCAATTCCTGGTCGCCCAGCGTGAGTTTCATGTCCGCTGGAAAAGGGTCCTGCTGCACGGTATGGTACATTTTTTTCAAATCACTCATTGTCAACTCCCTGTTGTGCTCATGTGAGGGGGCGGTCATATCACAGCTTGTTTCGACGGGCAATAATCGTTCAAGGCCCTTCGTGGAAATCGGTCAATCCTCTTCAGAGACGAACTGTCCTTGAATGGTGGTGATGAACGCACGGGAAAAATCGTGGTGCTGGGATGTGTGAACCGGGCGTATTGTGAAGCGAATCGCACAATTAAATGGAAATGTGTGTGGCTATAGATGGTTTCTTGACCGCAAGGATTGTATGACTGCATGGTATGGAAACAGCGGTCTGAAGTGGGATAGGAAAGATTTTTGGGGCCAAAGTCATGGCTGTTTTGTGCAAAAACAGGCATGACTTTGCCGTGGCGGTGTGGTGGGATGTTTGGTATGGAGAACATCCCGGCTTTTGCTGTTGTACAAATCAAGGAAAATCGATGTCTGAAAGTTATATGGAAAAGGCGCTGTTGAAATTGGCCCGTCAGATCAATGCGTTTGACGAGGCTTCACTCATGAGCCTTTGGGAGAAATATGCGGAAAAGGTCCGCCATTTCGAACCCACCAAACGGTGGGAAGAATCTGTAATCGTGTTTAACCTCATTCAATCCACCCGACTGAAAAATCAGCTTTTCAATTACAATTGGGCGCAGTCTCGTCTGCCGGACGCAGCCTCGCATGAAATAGATTTTGCCGCGTTGACCTCCCCGGAACATTCTGGAACAGCCCCGGATTCCGAAGCGTCGGGTGCGGGACCCGAGTTGGTCGCTGATGAGCGGAAAAAACGTCACACGGGGAAGTTGCTGACATTGACCCCCAAAAAAAACACATAATTGCCAGTGCTGTCAGTTGACAGACGCACGACTTTATACTTACGGATGATAACCGTTTGTGCGCGCAATTTACGCCGGTTCAAGATATCCGGCTATTCAAGGAGCAATTCATGGCCAATATAGTGGTTTTCGGTTCCCAATGGGGGGACGAGGGTAAAGGCAAGATCGTTGATATGCTCGCCGAGAAGTCGGACGCGATTGTCCGTTTTCAGGGCGGGAATAATGCCGGTCATACCTTGGTAGTCGATGGAGAGCAGTGCATTCTGCATCTGATTCCTTCCGGCGTTTTGCATCCCGGTAAGCAGTGCCTTATCGGAAACGGTGTTGTTTTGGATCCGGTTGTCTTTTGCGAAGAACTGGACAAGTTGGCGGCAAAAGGGGTGGACGTGTCACCTGCTCGCATGATGGTGAGCAAGAAGACACACGTCATCCTGCCATATCATTGTCACATGGACGCGGCCCGGGAAGGAGCCAAGTCCTCTGACGGCAAGATCGGCACCACCGGACGAGGCATCGGTCCTTGTTATGAAGACAAGATGAGTCGGTGTGGCATCCGTGCCGGAGATTTCAGTAATCCTGAATTGCTCAAGGCCAAGATCACGACCGCACTTGTGGAAAAGAATGTGCTTTTTGAGCATCTGTATGGGGTAGAACCTCTGGATGCCGAAGCGGTATTCAATGAAATTTTGCCTGTGGCCGAGCGAGTGCTTCCCTATTTGGGCGACGTGTCGTCCGCCATTCAGGAAGCCCAGGGGCATGTCCTGTTCGAAGGCGCGCAGGGCACCCATCTCGATATCGATCACGGCACCTATCCGTTCGTGACATCCTCCAATACCGTGACCGCCAATGCCGCATCCGGCTCGGGCTGTTCGCCGCGAGACCTGGAGCGTATCATCGCCATCGTCAAGGCGTACACCACGCGTGTCGGTTCCGGACCGTTCCCTACGGAGCAGTTCGAGGAAGACGGTACCTACTTGCAGACCCATGGACACGAATTTGGGGCAACCACTGGACGGAAACGTCGGTGTGGTTGGCTTGATCTGGTGGTCCTCAAGGAGTCTGTCCGATTGAATGGACCGACCGAATTGGCCATCACCAAACTGGACGTGCTGTCCGGCTTGAAAGAAGTCAAACTCTGTGTCGCGTATGAGTACAACGGCGAACGAATTGCGTATCCGCCGCAGGAACAGAATGGTTTGGCCCATGTCACGCCCGTGTATGAAACCATGCCCGGATGGGATGAGGACATCACCGGCGCACGGAGTTGGGATGACCTCCCGGCCAATGCCGTGGCGTATCTGAAACGGATTGAAGCGGTTTCCGGTGTGAAAATCGGTATCGTGTCTGTTGGTCCTGATCGGGTACAGACCTTTTAAGTTTGGAGGTAGGACATGTCATTGAAAGGTGATCCGCTGGCTGCTCTGGTTGGGCACGACCACGCGGTTAAACGCCTCAATGCCATTGCTCACGACCCTCCCCAATCAATTGTCATCGAAGGTGGCGACGCGGATTCCCGCGTCGCCCTTGCCTTGTATTGGGCCATGCGGTTGAACTGCGCGTCCGGCTCCGTCCCGTGTGGACAGTGTGCGGCGTGCAAGCAGATCGGTGATCTTGCCTTCAATGATTTGGTGTTTTTTGATGGTCGGGAAGGGCTGATCAAGGTTGATCCGGTTCGGCAGATGCGGTCCACCTGGGGGCAGCCGCCCAATGGTGACGGCTACCGGGTGACGATTTTTGCCGAAGCCCAGATGTTCATGACCGAAGCGGCCAACGCGTTGCTCAAGTCACTTGAAGAACCTCGTCCCGGCAATGTCTTTGTCCTTGCCGCTCCGCAACGGGAACGGTTGTTGGAAACCTTGATTTCCCGGTCTTGGGTTGTCACGCTGGCTTGGCCAGATGTGCGTCAGAATTCGCCGGAAGTTTCTGAATGGGTTCAGGCTTTGGTGACATTTTGGCAAACTGGCCGAGGCTGGTTCGCCCGAACTTCATCCAAGGGGGCCGTGGACAAACATCTTGCCATGCAGGTGGTGCTCGGAATGCAGCGGGAACTCCGCGAAGCCATGTCCGGCTCGTGCGGAACTTCAGTGTCTGTTTCGTTAGCCAATTCTCAGGATTTGCCCTCGTTGAGACGGATCGGTCTGGTGCTCGACAAGGCCCAGGAAGCCTTGAATACACAAGTGCCAGTCAATCCTGCCATGGTGTTGGATTGGGTGGCCACACGGATGGTAAAATAAATGCATATACTTCCATTTTCCAATCATGACACTGAGGCGATCGTTGCCTTGATTACGTCTATTCAGATCGATGAATTTGGTGTGGAGACGTCGGCTGAAGATCAACCGGATTTGCGTACCATCCCGGAATACTATCAACATGGTGCGGGGAATTTCTGGCTGGCCTTCGAAGGGGATGAACTGGTGGGCACCATTGCCCTGCTGGATACCGGAAACGGGCTGTGTTCACTGCGAAAGATGTTTGTGAAAAAGGCATATCGTGGCAAGAAATATCATGTGGGGGCCTCTCTGATGCAAACGCTGCTCGACTGGGCGCGGGAGCGTGTTGTTCAGGCCGTGTACCTCGGGACTGTGGATGTGTATCATGCCGCGCACCGATTTTATGAAAAGAACGGATTTGTCGAGATTCCCGGAACTCAGTTGCCGCAACAGATTCCGGTCATGGATGTGGATGTGAAATTTTATCGGTATACTTTTTAATTTTTTCGGCAGTGAAAAGAAAGCCGCCCGGACCTGAGTTGGTCCGGGCGGCTCTTTTTTTGTGTCGTGTCGAACGGGTTATGCTTCGACCTTTTTACCCAGGAAGCGGACTGCCAGTCCGGTCAGGGCGATGCCGACAGGCAGAGTGATGTAGACCGGCATTCCGAGACCAGCCGGAATGTAGCCTGCCACAACAGCGATGATCGCAACCGTCGAGGCATACGCGAGCTGCGTCTTGACGTGATCGATATGGTCACAGGCCGATCCCATGGAAGACAGGATGGTCGTGTCCGAGATCGGGGAGCAGTGGTCGCCGAAGATCGCGCCGGTCAGGACTGAGCCGATGTTCAGGATGACGTAGTTCGGATCGCCCTGGAGCGCAAAGGCGAGCGGAATGGCCAACGGCATGAGGATCCCCATGGTGCCGTAAGATGTTCCGGTGGCGAATGAAATGATCGATCCGAGGACAAAGATGATGGACGGCAGCAGGAAGGGCGGCAGTGTGTCGGACAACACATTGACCAGATACACGGCGGTGCCCAGTTCCTTGATAACGCCGGACAGGGACCATGCGAGCAACAGGATGACGGCGGTGATGTTCATGGACTTCACACCCGTGACCCAGGTCTCGATGGCTTCCTTGATGGGCAGAATCCGTTTCATGACGGCCATGGCTATGGCGACCATGCTGGCGATCAGTGCGGCCTGGAACAGCACCACGGAGGCATCGGATGCGCCGAAACAATCACGCATGGATGCGAAGCTCAGCGGTGAGGCCTTGATGGCCGCCATCTGTGCGGGGTCGTCAATAGCTCCATATCCGTTGAAATAGAAACCGAGGAATGCGGTGACGATCAGGGTTCCGATGGGAATGATCGCGTTCCAGATGGACAGTTTGATACCCGGAACCGGTTCGAGACTGGATGACTCTTCGGCTGCCATGGGGGTGGAATTGTCGGCAATGACCTTGCCTTCGGTCCGGGCACGCTTTTCGGCTTTGTACATGGGGCCGAATTCCCGCATGAACCAGATGGTGAAGAGGATGAAAACCAGAATGAAAATGTTGTAAAAACGGAATGGAATGGTTTCCACGAAAACGCCATATGCGTTGGCGTCGATAGGAATCATCTGGTATCCGTCACGGATCAAACCGACTTCGTAGGCCACCCAGGTTGAAATCAGAGCGATACCCGCGATAGGAGCGGCTGTGGCATCGATGATGAATGCGAGTTTTTCGCGGGAGACCTTCATGCGGTCCGTGACCGGGCGCATGATTGGGCCGACGGTCAGGGAGTTGGCGTAATCATCGAAGAAGATGAACAGACCCATGAGCCAGGTGACGAACTGGGAACTGCGGGGTGTCTTTGCCCGTTTGACCAGTGCATCGGCAATAGCCTTTGCGCCGCCCATTTTTGAGACCAGGGCGATCAGTCCACCGATAGCCAGGCATTGCAAGATGATACCTGCGTTCCAGCTGTCGGCCAGAGAACCGAGTATTTCGCCGGAAAACCGCAGGAATGCGTCGATCAGGGCGTGGTAGATGTCCCACCCTCTGATATCAAGCATGAAGCAACCGGAGAATACGCCGAGAAAGAGTGACAGGACGACGTTTTTGGTGATGAACGCGAGAACAATGGCAACCACAGGTGGAATCAGCGTCAGCAGACCGAAAATTTCGGCATTGGCTGCGCCTTTGGAGGCGTCGGCAGCCATGGCGGGGACGGCACACATGGCCATGACCGCAAGACAGCCGAGAGTAAGCGTCAGAAATTTTTTCATGAAATCCTTTCCTTGAACAACAGTTAGACAAAAAACAATCGGGTTGGTGCAGGGTAAAAGCGATGCTTTGAGCGCTGCGCGCACTTGCATAGACCATATATCAGGACTTGTCGATATAAAGTCCGAAGAAGAAGAGTCCTCTGCGTGAAGAGTGGGTCGTGACGGGCCTTCTTGAGGTGGCGGAGACGGACGGGGTTTGTCCGTTTTGGCATTCGGTATGTGGTTTCCTTCATGGCGAAAGCGTGAGCGAATAGTGCTGTAATATTCAGCGGATGGTGAAAGAGGTGCGAAGCAGGAGCGTGTCTCGTTGTTGAATATCAGCGTCTTCGGATGACTCTTTCAGACCTGAAAAACAGTGTGGTAGTAGGCTGGGAAGCCGCTTAAACGCTCGTTTTAATCCCAAAAAGACTTTGACTCGAATATGACAATGGCCTATCGTCGCCGACTATTACTGATTACTATTTTAGAGCATTCAATCAACCTTTCAGGAAAGATAGTTATGTATACACTGCGTACTCTTCCGGGAGACGACGTTCGTCAGATCATGTGGCGTTTTGCTGAACGTTTCGACCTCCAGATGTCGGTGCAGTCCGCCCGATCCATTGCCCGCAGCACGGTTGCCAAACTCGTGGCTGAAGGCGCGCGTAATACGCACGAGTGGACCGATCAGAAAAATGATCTTCTGACTGCATTCGATCAGTCCGGTTTGACCGCACTGTTCATGGACCCCCATCAGGGTGGTTTTATCGAAGGCCCCAAGAATTTCGCCCTGGCCCTGGTCGCTTTTGAGCTGGCCTGGGTCGATGCCGGTGCCGCAACGTCCTCGTTGGCATCCAATCTGGCGTTGGCTCCCATCCATGAGAAAGGCACTCCCGAACAGCGTGATTATTATATGTCCAAATGTGTCCCTCCCCAGCCGGGCGAGGACCGTGAAATCTGGCGTGGCGCATTCGCGTTGACCGAGCCGCTGCCATACGTGGGGGTGGATACCGGCGTATTGTGCGGCAAGGCCTCCGTGGCCGACTGGACCGACGGCGAAGAGCCGATGCTTCAGATCGACAAGCGTGGCCGGTTCATCACCAACATGGATTTCGCCAACTTCGTGACCGCTGCCGTTGAATCGAATGACGATCGGATCAAGGGAACCTTCATGGTCATCCTTGAAGATACCGATGAAGGTATTTTCGATCGAGGCGCACCGACCTTGAAGATGGTGCATCAGCTGTCCTCCACTCGTGATCCTGTCTTGAATCTCAAGGTTCCGGCCTCTCGGATTATCGGTGGATACGATGTGGTTGATGGCGTGATCGTTCCCAAATACAACCATTCCGAAATTATCGGGGCCGTGTTCCACCGGACCCGTATCCCCGTTGGGCTGATGACTTCGGCCAAACTGATTTCTGCTGTGGAGCCGGTCATTCGGTATCATCGAAATCGGTTTCGTGGTGGTGACGCCTGTTCCGAAGGCTCTCCCCGTTTTGACAAGGGGCTTCAGATCAATGAGGACGCACTCCAGCGGCTCGTCGATCTGTGGGCGTCCGGCGAAGCAGGGTGTTCCCTGGCCTTTGGCGCGTCCCGTCTGGCCGATCGTTTTGATCCCATTGAAAAGGCCAAGGAAGCACATTTCGAAGCGGAAGGCGTGACCTCTGTTCGCAAACAGATGGGCGTTTTGCGCAAGCTCAAGGAGCAGGTTTTCGAGTTCATTGATCTTGAATACACCCCGGAAGCCGAGCGCGATCAGGTCCGGTATGCCGAGTTGCAGTCCGACACATTGGTCCAGTATGCCTATATGGAAGCCCTGGCCGGTGTGCTTAATCCCGGTGTCAAGCTGTGGAATACCGGCGAAGGTGCCAACAAGATGCGAGAAGCCGTGGCGTTGGTCGGTGGATACGGTATCACCGAAGACTGCCCCGGTTTCCTGATGCAGAAGTGGACGGATTGCCAGCTCGAAGCGACCTACGAAGGGCCGGAAGCCGTGCAGCGTCGTCATCTGACCATGACCATGACATCGGATGTTTTCCAGCATATTATGGAAAATTGGGTGAAACAGATGCAGACCGCTGGTCAGCAGGTACCCGGTTTGGGTGGATATGTCATTGCCTCGGCCATGGAGCTGTGGCAGTGGACGCTCAATCATCTCAAGACCGCCAAGGATGATGATGGCCGCAAGCTGTATCATAACAAACGCCAAGGTGTGACGTTCGCCATGGCCGATGCGCTTGGCTGGTTGCTTGGACCCTATTATTTGGCCATGGATGTCATGGAATTGATCGAAAAGGGTCCCATGTCTCCAACGCTGGCTGAAGGGCTTGATGATCTGACCGGATTCTACAAGGATCTGTGTCATATTCAGGCCGCCCGTGCCGCAGGTGAAGTCGCTCGTATCTGCACCGAACTGGTCTACGGATTCAACACCTGTTCGTGTAACCAGCCGGCTGCCGAACCAGGTGGCCAGTCCACATGTGCCGGTCGTGAAGATCTGGTTGATTTCCGCGCATTGAAGGCCAAGGTCGATATGTGCATGGCAGGGTCTCGCATGGCGAAAGATCGTGCCGGACATGCCCTGACCGAGGTCATGATCCCGGAAGCGCTCGATTATCCCATTGGTTAAATCATGTTTGCGAGGGGAAAATGTGAAAACATTTTCCCCTCGTTTTTTATTGATAGTTCAGTGAAAGAATGACTGTTCGCACGCCAGTATCTGTGCTGGGCGACAGCCACGGTTTCGGATATTTCCAAGCGTCCTGTCCCAGGAGGCTTGAGCCGTCGGAGGCATTTGTATGAGTGATGAAACTCCCAGAGCAGCAATGGAAACTGATATCGTCTGCGTCGGCTTTGGTCCGGCTGCGGGCGGTTTTTTGACCACATTGACCCGTGGCCTGATGAACGAAGACGGAACCCCGGTGGCCGAATCCAAGGCCATGCCCGGGATGCCGCCGCAGGTGATTTGTTACGAACGTGCCGACGACATCGGGTTTGGCGTGTCCGGCGTGGTCACCAAAGGGCGGTCCATCTCGGCCAGTTTCCCCGACCTTGATCTTTCGCAGATTCCCATGGCCCACGAGGTCACACAGGAAAAAGTGTTGTATCTCAAGGACCCGGTCGGAGCCAGTCGTCGTCCCATTGCCTTTAAAATGGCGGACAAGCTTCTGTCCCGGTGGATGAAGGACGATGCGTTCGAATTGCCGTACATTCCCCCGTTTTTGGAAAAACATCCGGGCATGATTTTTTCGCTCGGTCAATTTAATCAATGGATCGGTGGAAATTTGATGGGAACCGGACTCGCTCAGGTCTGGCCGTCCAGCCCGGTGGCGGAGCCGCTCATGCAGGGCAAGGCTGTCACTGGCGTGCGCATGGTCGATCAGGGCGTGGAAAAAGATGGGACGCCCGGTGCCGGTTTCATGCCCGGTATGGACATGAAAGCCGCTTTAACCGTGGTTGCCGACGGTCCGGTCGGACCTGTGGGTCAGCATCTTGACCGACAGCTCGGTTTGCCAGCGGGCAATCACCAGCGAGAATGGGCCGTGGGCATGAAATGTGTGGTTGATTTGCCCGAAGGGTGTGAATGGGAGCCGGGGACCGTGCTGCACACGATCGGCTACCCCGAACCGGAAATTTTCGGCTTTTTGTATGTGTATCCCGGCAATGTGGCTTCTCTTGGCATTTTTGTGCCGTCATGGTTCGACAACCCGGTGCGGACCGCCTATCGCTACATGCAGCATTGGATGATGCATCCGTATTTGTGGAAGCATCTTGAAGGCGGCACCATGCGTTCCTGGGGCGCAAAATCCTTGAACGAATCCGGCCGACGCGGTGAACCGATCCTCTGTGGCGATGGTTTTGCCCGTATCGGCGAAGGGTCCGGTTCAACGAATATCCTGTCTGGTTCCGGTGTTGATGAAGCATGGGCCACCGGCGTACAGCTCGGTGAATCCGTGCTTGAATTGCTGAAGGACGGCAAGAAATTCACCAAGGAGAATCTGGAAGCCACCTACGTGGCCAAACGGCGTGCATCCTGGGTGGAAGAAGAGGCCGTGGCTGCGGAAAAGGCCCGCGAAGGATTCACCAAATCGGTGGTACGGGGCTTCATGGGCATGGGGCTTACCGGCTTGACCAAAGGGGTGCTGAACATGCCTGGCAAACAGATTCGACCGCAGGACCGGATTCCGACCATTGAGGATTATTACAAGGACTTTATTTCAGAGAGCGAGATTCGATCGATTCGGGAAACGTGTGCCAAGCAAGGCTCCAGCCTGCATGATGCGTTGATGGATCGGGTCGGTTGGCCCGAGATTCCGCTGGATGGCACGCTTCTGGTTTCCCAGCAGGATGCACTGCTCATGGGCGGCAAGGTCCAGGCCAATCCCGGATATGCCGATCATGTGCGTTTTGCCGATCCCGCGACGTGTGCCGCATGTCGGGAACAGCTCTGCATTGAGGCATGTTCCGGTCAGGCCATTGATACCAATCCCGAAGGCGGGGTGCCGCTGTTTGATCGAGAGAAATGTGTGCACTGCGGTGCGTGCATGTGGAATTGCAGCAAATCCAATTATAAAGATCCGGAACGGACCAATGTGCAATTCCGGGGTGGCTCTGGAGGGCTGCATTCCGCGGAAAATTAGGATACAGACACAGCGTGAAAGTGATTTTGAGAGCATCCCCTTTGCGAATTCTTTTTCGTAAAGTGACAGAAAAGTTTTGGAGCGTCCAAAGTCCCTTTCTTCAAATGGGCTTTGGTCCCGCCGAGAGCGACTCGCTATAGGGCCGCCAAAGGCATAGATCGGGCGGCATGAGAAAAACGAGTGTCGCCATGTACACCAAGGAGAAACTGAATGAGCAATGAATTCCACATTGTGGTTTGCGGTTCGATTGTCCCGGACCCGTTGCAAACGCTCGCCCCTCAGGATGGTCCCAATGGTCCTGTCCTGCAAAATGAAATGATGCTCCCTGCGGTTCTTGATCCGTGGGCGGGCCATGCCTTGTATGAAGCTGCCGATCTGGCGGCAAAACATCCCGGAAGTCAGGTCTGGCTGGTCAGCCTTGGTCCCAAGGCCAAATTGCAACAGGTCATGATGGCCGTGTCGCAGAAGGCTCCCTTCCAGTTGGTCGTGGCCGATGGTTCGGCCTCTGGTTTCGAGGATGGTTTCGAAACTGCCAAAACCCTTGCGGAGACCATTCAGGGTATCGCCGGGTTGGATATGTCGAAGCTGCTGTTGTTCGGTGGCTGGCAGTCCGCGTCTCGCGGGTCTGGTGCCGTGATGCAGATGGTCGGCGAAATGCTCGGAATGACGGAACAATTTCAGGGTGTTGATAAGCTGACTGTTGGCGACGATGGGGCTCTTGAAGTCTTGGAACGCATCGAAGGCGGCGCGTATCAGAAGTCCGTGGTGGACGCTGCTCCGGCTGTACTGGGCTGGGCCACTGGTGATTTGCCCGAACCGCCGAACAACCCGCAGATTGGTATGCAGAATATGCAGAAAAACATGCCTGCGTTGCAACAGGCCAAGCCTGCCGATCTGTCTGGAACCAGCTTGAAATTCAGTGCTGTGGACGTGCCGCAACAACGTCGTGAGACTCGCGTGGTCAAGGACGTTCCCGTTGAAGAAGTGGCGAAAGAACTCGTCGAATGGATCAAGGGTTAGGGGGGACGAACATGACTGTTTTATTTCTTGCTCATACTGAATGTGACAATTCCCTGCATAAATCGGCCCTTGAAGCGTTGACCGCTGCCAAATCCCTGGCCGATGGATTGGGAACCGATCTGGCTGTCGGCCTGGTTGGTGCCGATATTGCCGGGGCAGCCGAGTCCATTGGTGGATGCGGTGCTTCTTTTTATGGTGTGGCCGGTCCAGAATTCGCGGATGCGCGTTATGCTTCTGACGTTGCCGCTGCCGAGGCCCTGTCCACGGCGTGTTCTGCTGAAATCGTGGTGGCTCCGGCCACGTCCCGTTTCAGCCGAGCCGTGCCCGGACTGGCTGTTCGTTTGAATGGTCGGGTTGATACCCATTTGTCCGGTCTGGACGTGGTTGACGGTCAGCCTGTTGCCAAGCGGTGGTTCTACCGGCAGCGCATGGAAGGTACCTTCACTCGTGACGAACGTCCTTGGGTGATGACCATTGATTCCGGCTGCGCTGCGGCGTTTGAAGGAGCCAGTGCTGTTGAAGTGACGCCTGTGGCGGTGGACGTGTCCGGTGTGCGGACCACGGTGGCGGGAATTGAATGCGTGTCCGAAGACGAGCAGACCATCCGGCCTGATGCCGAGATGCTGCTTGTCGCCGGAGCTGGTTGGACCAAAAAACAGGCCGACGGCGCAACCCACGTGGATGTGGCTGAAACAACCATCATGGATTTTCTGACAGGCACCAAGAGTTCGCTTGGTTCCTCCAAATCTTTGGTGGATATCTCGGGAGAAGGTGGCGCGATCATTTCTTTCCTGACACACATGCATCAGGTTGGTCAGACCGGTTCGACTCCGCGACATGCCAAGGGATTGGCAACGTGTTGTCATGGTGAAGAACCGCATGTGGTCGGTTGGCGTTTCATCAACGAACGTCGTGCCATCAATACCGATGCGAGTTGCGGCTGGGCACAGGGCAAATGCGATGTCCTGTACGTCGGCGACGCATTCGAGATCATGAAAAAGGTGAACGAGTTGCTTGGTTAATTCCAGCGAATAGTGCTATATCACAAGCCGTACCCGTTTTTCGGGTGCGGCTTTTTTCGTGAACAAGACCTGTTGAAGTGAGGAACGTGTCATGAAGATCAAGAAGATTGTTTCAGTCCTTATTCTGAGTGCCCTTGTTGCCATCTTTTTTGTGAACTTGAATTCGTCGTTGCCGGACGGGTATGTCAACATCGACGCTGTTTCCGCGCAGGCCCGCCTTGAGTCTGGGGCTGCCGTGACTGTCCTTGACGTCCGCACTCCTGCGGAATTCAAGGCCGGACACATTCAAGGTGCCGTGAATATCGATTATCAGGGGAAATTGTTTGAAAGTCAGCTGGAGGGATTGGACCGGGACGCGCAGTATCTCGTGTATTGCCGAACGGGCAACAGGAGTACTTCTGCATTGAAACTGATGCACCGACAGGGTTTTTCCATGGTTTGGCATTTGGCGCATGGTATTGAGGACTGGACGAAAAAAGGACTGCCACTAGACAAATAGTTTTTTTAGGGAGACCTGTGGGTCAGGCGGGCCACACAGTCCAGCAAAGCGGCTTTTCTGACGGGTTTGGGAAGAAAATCAGTACAGCCCGCATTGAGTGATTTTTGGCGATCCTCTTCAAAGGTATTGGCCGTGACCGCGACAATGGGAGAAGGTGACAATCCTTTTTCCGTTTCGTACGAGCGAATGGCCTCAGTAGCCTGCCAGCCGTCCATGACCGGCATCAAGATGTCCATGAGTACGAGATCATAGGTCGTTGATTTGAATTTATCCACGGCTTGCTTGCCGTTTTGCGCAAAATCAAGAATATACTTTGTGCCTTTGAAATAGAGGGAAAAGAGCATGGCGTTGCTTTCGGAGTCTTCGGCAATAAGAATGGTGCTCGGAGATGACGGGAGAGTGCTTTCTGTGGAATTCTCGGCAGACCTGGACATGATACAAGGTGCTCCTTTTGGGGATTTGAGACATTTCTTCGCATATCTGAAAGAAAAAATCCACAGGAAGGGACGCTTTATTGTCCTGGTTCTGTCTTTTTGACCTGTTTATGTGGAAACTTTTATGATGTGTGACGATGATTGCGCATGGTCCAGATTGATTCTCCCGTATACACGATCAGTCCGGCCCAGATCAGGGCGAACGTCAGCAGATGGCTCGATGTGAAGTGTTCTTTGTAGACAAAGATGCCGAGGAGAAAGGTGAGCGATGGGGCGGAGTATTGGAGGATGCCCAGCGTTGTCAATCGGAGACGGCGTGCGCCATAGGCGAACCCGATCAGCGGGATGGCAGTTGCGGCTCCGGCACCGATGAGGAGCAGGTCGATTTTTGGACTGACAGCGAGGAAAGACGCGGAATTGTCCAGTTGCATTGTGACCAGATAGCCCAGGGCGATCGGGGTGAGTATCAACGTTTCCAGAAATAGCCCGGGGAGTGATTCCACGGACGCGATTTTTCGTAGCAATCCGTAGAAGGCGAACGAGATGGCGAGGGTCAGGGATATCCACGGGAAGTGACCATAGCTGAAAATGGAGTTGGCAACGCCGAGGGCTGCCAGGCCAATAGCGATGACTTGTAAAGGCTTCATCCGTTCTCGGAAGAAAACGAATCCCAGAAGCATGGTGACCAGCGGATTGATGTAATACCCCAGACTTGTTTCAAGGACATGGCCGGTGTTGACCGCCCATATGTAGAGAAACCAGTTGCCGCCGATGGTGAGACTGCTGAGCGCGAGGATGCCGATGTCCTTGAGTGACCGCATGGACGCAAAGGTCGTGTTCCATCCTTTGAGAATGGTGACGACCACGGTGATGAAAGCCAACGACCAGACGATGCGGTGGCAGAGGATCTCAAATGGATTCACGACGGCAAGGGATTTCCAATAGATCGGAAGCAATCCCCAAGCGACAAATGCGGCCAGAGCCGCGAAGAAACCGTTGGATGACGGTGTGGAATGGTGATTTGGCATGATGTCTTTTGGCTAACTCCCGATAGGTGAGGGGAATACGCTGATTGTCCTTTGAGGTAAAGGGGAGGGCGGGTGACTTACTATGGCGTGTCGCACAAAGCGTGTGTGAGGTCCCCGAGTGTCTGCACGCCTTTTTTGACCGTGTCAGTCCATGGAATTCCGTAGCTGAGACGGATATAATTCGAGAATTTGTCCTGTGTGGAGAAAATCGCGCCCGGTGCGATGCCGATTCCGTGGTCCCGAGCCTGAAAGAATAATTCGACAGTATCGATGGCATGAGGCAATTCCAGCCAGAGTACGCCCCCACCCTGCGGATGTGTGACTCTGGTTCCCGTCGGGAAATGATGTTCCAGATGCAATTGCATGATGTCCAGATGCGTTTCCAGCGCGGTTTTGAGCTTTTTGAGATGACGATCCATTCGGCCCTGCCGGAGGTATTCCGCAATGGCCATTTGGGACAGGGAGGCAGAGGACACATTGGTCGTGGCCTTGATTTCAAGGGCTTTTTGTCGAAATCGTCCGGGGAGCATCCATCCCACTCGATAGCCCGGTGCAATGGTTTTTGAAAACGAGGAGCACAAGAGCACCAGTCCTTTCGTGTCATGTTGCTTGAATGTGCCTGGTCGTTTCGATCCAAAGTGGAGATCGGTTGAAACATCGTCTTCGATCAGTGGAATATTACGGGCGGCAAGGAGTGCGACAATTTCTTTTTTTCGGGCATCCGATGTCAGACTGGAATCAGGGTTGTTGAAATTGGGAGCAAAAACGCAGGCTGCGATGTCAAACATGGTGAGGGCGTGGTGCAAGGCTTCTGGCAAAATGCCGTTTTGCGGACACGACGGGATCTCGATGGCGCGGAGACCCAATGTTTCGAGCAGTTGGAGAAAACAATAATAGGTCGGAGACTGGATCAGTACAGTGTCTCCCCGACGGCAGACCGACCGGAGTGAAATGTACAGGGCTTCGAGACAGCCTGCGGTGATGATCGGATCGTCTGGCGCAACTGCAATGCCATGTTCCATGGAACGGTACGCGATTTGATTGATAAGACGCGGATCACCGGAAACAGGAGCATAGTCCATGGCCCGGCCCGGTTCGTTTCGAATGATGGATGCCGTGATCCGTCCCAATTCCTTGAGTGGAAGGAGTTCTCGGCCCGGAGCAACCACGGCCAGCGGGACGGTCCCTTCTTTGCCCACGGATTCCAAAACCGTTTGAATGAGACCACTGCGAGTCACGGGCCGAGGGCTGTCCATGGGCGTTGATTTTTTTTCGGTCCGAGGGAGTCGGGCGGATTCACGACACACGAAAAATCCGGATCGGGGGCGTGACTCGATGAATCCCTTGCGTTCCAATTCAAGGTATGCCTGATTCACTGTTGAAATCGAGACGCCTGTCTTGCTGCTGAGGGCTCGCAGGGAAGGCAGTTTGTCCTGCAACCCCAGCGCACCGGAGTCGATCATCGACAAAATATGTTTTTCAACGGCTTGGTAGCGATATGCGTTCATGGGGACCTCAATCTGTTATGCCTCTTTTTAATATTATCTGTATCTGTACTGATTACAGCTTTTCCGCTTTACTGCAAGGTGCGGATACCGCAGATTACTCGAGTTATGACTCGACAAACATTCAGAGAGAAAATCACGATGACGATTGAAGCTGTGGCTGGAAAAGAAATGGACTCGCCCATGATGTCGGCGATCAAGCAGGTTTCGCCCATTATCATGGGATATATACCAGTTGGTGCGGCCTATGGAGTGCTGGCACATCAGGCGGGCCTGTCCATGCTGAATACCGTGCTCATGTCGGTCTTGGTCTATGCGGGATCAGCACAACTGATCGCGGTCGGCATGTTTGCCGCAGGCATGGCACCATTGTCCATTATCGCAACGACCTTTGTGGTCAATTTGCGTCACCTGCTCATGAGCGCGTCGCTCGCTCCGAATCTCAAGACCTGGAAAAAGTGGGAGTTGGCCTTGTTTGCCTACGAGATCACGGATGAATCCTTTGCGGTTCATTCGGTCCGGTTCACCCGTGGCGATTTGAACAAGACCACCTGTTTCGGCATTAATTGTCTTGCGCATACATCCTGGATTCTGGCTTCGTGGATTGGCTTTGTGGCCGGAGCGTCCATCCCAGATGTGGAACCGTTGGGAATCGATTACGTATTACCGGCCATGTTCATTGCTTTGTTGATTATGCAGACAAAGAACAAGATGCATGTGTTGGTTGCGGGATTTTCCGGGTTGATGGCTGTTATCCTCGTGCAGGCCGGGGCAGATCAATGGAGTGTCATTCTGGCAACGGTGATTGGTGCAACCTTTGGCGTGGGAGTGGAATCATGGACCAAAAAGTAGTTTTTTTCATTTTTCTCGGCATGATGGCTGTCACGTATGTCCCGAGGGCACTGCCCATGGTGGCCTTGGCGTCTCGTTCGTTGCCGATGCCTGTGATTCGCTGGTTGTCGTATGTGCCAGTGGCGGTATTGTCTGCCATGTTATTCCCGTCCCTGTTGCTCAAGGACATGCATCTGCACTTCGGGCCGGATAATTATTATTTGTGGGCCGCTATTCCGGCATTTTTGCTGGCCTGGAAGACGCGGAGTTTTTTTGGCACCGTGGCATTGGGTATGGCGTTGGTGGCTGGAGCCAGATACTTTTTCGGCTAAGTCCCTTCACGAATTCCATCTTCTGGGTCGAGGAATGGCGGTTCTATGTCGCTGTTTTTCGACCCTTCGATTTGAGAGGATTTTTTTTGAATAACGAATGGTGATATTCGTTATCCTGTTTATAGCTTCTCGAGCTTGACCCCGTGCTGGAACATGGTATTCACTCAAAACCGCACGAGAGGTGCGTCTTATTGTGTCCAGTTACCGGGAGGGTATGTGAGCGATCCTATACAAACTTTGAAAGATCTGTTGGACGTGTCAGTCCGGCAGTATGCGGAACGGCCGGCACTCGCTTTTGTGGGCGGAGAGCCAATGACCTATGCGCAATTGGGCCAGAACGTGTTCGATTTGCAGACATTGTTCAGGCATATTGGTATCAAGCCGGGCGACAAGGTCGCCATTATTGGCGAAAATATGCCCAATTGGGCTGTTACCTATTTTTCCATCACCACGATGGGGGCCATCGCTGTTCCCATTTTGCAAGAATTTCACCCCAGCGCCGTTCATCATATTTTGCGCCATTCCGAAGCCACGATGGTCATCGCGTCTCGACGGTATTTGCACAAGGTCGAGGAAGAAGATTTTTCCGCACTCAAGACCGTGATGGTCATGGATGATTTTTCCATTGAAAATAGCGAGGGCGAAGCCACTTCCTATTCCGATGCCCTTGAGGCTGCTCGGGAGCGTCTGGAACAGTTCAGCGAAGCCGCCATGGAGCGGATGGAACACCTGAGTGAGGCCGCTCGGGAGAAACTCAGCGATTCCACCAAAGACCGTATGGAGCACTTTGGCGAAGCTGCCAGGGACAAGGTCGAAAGGCTTGAAAAATTGAGTGAATCTGCCTTGGAAAAGGTAGAGAAGTTCAGTGATACCGCTTTGGAAAAAGTGGAGAAAATCGGTGGTTCCGCCAAAAAACAGGTGGATAGATTCAGTGATTCCGCACGGAAACTGATTGATCGTACGACGGGGAAGAAATTTGAATTGACCGAAGAATCCGTGGCTGCGATTTTGTATACATCGGGGACAACGGGCCATTCCAAGGGAGTGGTTCTGCTGCATCGCAACTTGGTGCAGAACAGTCTGTCGGGTGTGCAGGTCGTCCCGGTTTTCGAGACCGATCGATTCCTGTCTGTTTTACCTATGGCCCATACATATGAGTGTACCATTGGGCTTGTCATTCCGCTCATGAGTGGGAGTTCTGTCTATTATCTGCAAAAACCGCCGACTCCCAAGACCCTGTTGCCTGCCATGCAAAAGGTTCGGCCAACAGCCATGAGTGTGGTTCCGTTGATCATCGAGAAAATTTACAAGAGCCGTATCAAGAACAAATTGAAGGGTTCTGGTGTGATGCGTGGACTGATGAAGCTTGGAGCCACTCGGCGGAAGATTTCGCAGGTAGCGGGTAAAAAGCTTATTGAAGCCTTTGGCGGGGAGTTGCGCTGCATGTGTATTGGTGGTGCTCCGCTTTCGCCAGAAGTTGAACAGTTCCTCATCGATGCGGAAGTGCCGTATGCCGTTGGATATGGGATGACCGAGACGTCACCGCTTTTGGCGGGAGCCTCGCCCGATGCGCAACTCCTTCTGGCTATTGGTCCGCCGGTTCCAGGAGTGCAGATCGTCATCGCCGATCCCGATCCGGAAACAGGGGAAGGCGAGATTCTGGCCAAAGGGCCAAACGTGATGCATGAGTATTACAAGGCGCCTGTGGACACGAAAAACACCTTCACTGAAGATGGGTGGCTCAAGACTGGCGATCTCGGGAAATTTGAAGATGGCTATCTGTATATCAAGGGTCGATTGAAAAACATGATTCTTGGTCCCAGTGGTGAAAATATCTATCCCGAGGAACTCGAATCCATCATCAACGAATGTGATCATGTGGTCGAATCCATGGTCTATGAAAGTGATGGGAAGGTCGTGGCCAGAATCCATTTGAATCATGAAACGCTGGACAAGACCTTTGACGTCAAGAAGCTGATCGAGTCCGAGGTTCGTGCCAAGGTGAAGAAATTGCTCGAAGGGATTCGCAAAGAGGTGAATTCCAAGGTTTCATCTTTTGCTCGTTTGCATCGGGTCATCGAACAGATGGAACCCTTTGAAAAGACTCCTACCCAGAAAATCAAACGATTCTTTTATCTGGATCGGTAAAACGTTTATGTACAAAGGCGCGTCACTGTGGTGGCGCGCCTTTTTTTTTATGGAGTGTTGGATTACTTGACGTCTGCGGCAATCTGCATTCGCACGATGGCGTCGGGATCCTGAACTGAACCGCTTCGTCCAGCGCCTTTTTTGATGGCGTCCACAAATTCCATACCGCTCGTGACCTGACCAAAAACGGTGTATTGCCCGTTGAGGAATGGAGCTGGAGCAAAACAGATGAAAAATTGGCTGTCCGCACTGTTCGGGCTTTGTGCGCGAGCCATGCCAACGGTTCCCCGTTCAAAGGGGGTGTCGGTGAATTCCGCAGGCAGATTCTGGCCTGATCCGCCACGCCCTGTGCCGGTCGGGTCGCCGGTCTGGGCCATGAATCCGGAAATCACACGATGGAACACGATGCCATCATAGAACTTCATGCGGGTCAGTTCCTTGATGCGGGCCACATGTTGGGGCGCGAGATCAGGTCGAAGTTCAATGACGACCCGGCCATCCTTGAGGTCCAGATACAGTGTGTTTTCCAAGTCTGCGGCGGAAGCTGCGGACAGGGTGAGCAGGGAAATCAGGGCAAAGGCACAGAGTGCCTTCAGGGAAGTTTTCATAATATATCCGTTGTCAGGTTAAAAGGTTCTTTGTGCATTGGCGTGCTCGGTCACATGATTGTGACGTTCCCGCACGGGCTTTCGTGTCTGGAAATAGCGATTTTTTGTATGGAATGGAAGCCTGCTGCACCCTGTTCGGACCAACTGGACATCGACTGGGGAAAAAGTTCCCTGTCTGAGAGAGTTTTGAATGGGTGGTGTGTACCGGACTGGGTTAGGGGATGTCTTTGGGGAGATAGCGTGAAAGATAGGTCAGAAGTTCGTTTCGATCGAGGGGTTTTGCGACAAATAGGGTGGCTCCGAGTCGGAGCAGGTTCGAGATGTCGTTGATGCCGACCACGGCAGACATGATGATAATGGGAAGATTGACGAATCGATGGTCTGCACGGAGGGTCTTGATGAGTTGTTGTCCATCCATTTCAGGCATCATGATATCTGTCAGCAACAAGTCGATATCATTGTGTATCAATGTTTCGTAAGCGTGCCTGCCATGGGGGCTGACAAAAACGGCGTGCCCCTGCTCTTCAACTATTTTGACAGCCAGTTTTTGTGAAATCCTGTCGTCTTCGGCTATGAGAACTTTGGCCATGATTTTCTCCTTGTCTCACACAACGCATCACTGATGCAGAGCGATCTCATTCAGGAATGACCAGACAGAAGTCATTCACCTTTGACTGTAGCAGGTCATGAAAAAAAGTAAAGGCCAGTACCGTATAAAGCTGACTTCTCATTCAACAAAAAAAGAACCGCGCCCGAAGCCGGTGTCGTCGGGCGCGGTTGTCATTTAAAGTTTTTTAACGTGCATGCAGTCACCAAACTCACAACTGACCTGATAATTGCCGCTGCTGGTTTCCACGGTGTAGTCATTGCCGGGAAAGAGCGTACACGCCGGTTCGAATCCATCATTCACCATGACGTTTTTGGCTTCTCCATTGGATTCGAAACGGATTGTGGTCCCGTCGGCGACTGTAATCATTTCTCCATGGCCGACATCTACCGGCAGATCTGCTTCAGTCAAAGACATATGCTCCTCCTTGTTGCCAGAACAGAAATCCACCATGTCTTCACCTATACACAGCCAAATGAAAAATGAACAGGAAAACCATTGAGCATAAGAGTGGGACTGGGTAATGTGCTGTGTGGATTGTATGAGACTGTTTCAGGAGAAATGTTGTGAATTCGACTATCCTTGTCGTTGATGAAAATGTTGCCATACGAACGGCGATTCAAGAGATCCTTGTCGCCGATGGATATCAGGTCTGGGCGGCGTCCAGCCTGACGTCGGCGTCGGCACTGATGGCGCGGCAGGAGCCGGATGTCTTGTTTGTGGCTTCTGAATTGTGTGGAAAGAAAGAATGTCCTTTGTTGGGCGAAGCCGAGCGGTTGGGGTTTCAGGTATCGCTCATTGTGTTGATGGATGCGACATGCGCTGATCCCATGGCCTCGGTCGATGCGACACATGCCTTGGCATATTTGAAAAGACCTGTTGACAGATCGCAACTCACAATGATTGCCCGACTGGGAGTTATCGCCAAGAGGGAGCGTGTGCAGGCTCGGCGACGTCATGCCGAAATGATGCGGATACAGCGTGTGACCCAAGCCCTGTTTGATTCGGATGATGGGGCTTTTATTGTCCTGGATGAAGCCGGTCTCATAGTGCAGTCCGGTGGCCTTGTGGACGCGTTTATCGATCCCGTTATCAAACGTGCTGTTGGCAGGGAGTATCTGGGAGTTTTGCCCGAGCGATTTGCCAAGCGACAGGCCGGGGCATTGTCCGAGGCCCGAGGATTGATGCGGCCTGTTCGTTTTGAAGAAAAACGGGGCGATATTTTCGTGGAATCCTGCGTCACACCGCTTGTGGTCAGTGGGGAGGTGACCGGGTTCGTGCTTTCAGTTCGGGATGTTTCAGCCAAACGGCGGAATGCTCCGGGTGTTGCCGAGGCCGCGAAACAGTATCAGAGCGTGTTCGATGGGGCGGTTGATGCCATCCTGTTGATTGATCGGGAAAGTGGTATGGTTGTTGATTGCAACAGTGCCTCGGCTCGGATGTTGGGGGGGGATATCGAGTCCATCTGTGGTCGAGATATTCGAACCGTGATGGATCACCCGGATCGGACCATGAATGCCATGAAAACCGGGGTCAAACGAATTTCTTATGAATCTTTCCGGCGGGGAAACGGGACCTTTTTCCCGGTCGAGTTGTCCTTAAGTTATTATGTCAACGATGGTCGGTCGATGTGTGTGTTGTCTGGGCAGGATATCTCCCGGCACAAGGTGGTCGAAGAGGCCCTCCGTGAAGGAGCCAGGCTGTATCGAGCGATTGTTGAGGATCAGACCGAATTGATTTGTCGTTTCAAGGTCGATGGGACATTGAGTTTTGTCAATGGAGCGTATGCCCGGTTCTTCGGTGAAGATGAGGACGATGCTATTGGCTCAAATGTTTTTGTTCGCCACAAGGATGCGGGCAGTTATGCCATCACCGATTGGTTGAGTACGGTTTCTCCGGACAATCCCGTCTTTGACATGGAGATAGCCTTAAAGCGACACGATGGTGAATCGCGATGGATTCACTGGACCAATCGGGCTGTGTTCAACGATCGGAAAACCGCGATCAAGGTGCAGGCCGTTGGCCGTGATGTGACGGAGCGTAAACAGGCCTTGGACGCTTTGGAACAAGCTAATACGGAAAAGGAACAGTATCGTCTGAACCTTGTGGCCACGTTTAAATCCATCCCCGATGCCATACTGACCGTGGATAGTGATATGGTTATCATGGCGTCCAACAGGGCGGCGTCGTCGTTATTCAAATTTGATCGGGGGCGGATGCGCGGTCTGAACTTGGAAGATCTGGTCGAGGATTCCGGAAATCCTTGTGTCGGTGTTTTGAAACAGGTCTTGAAGACCGACAAGCCCGTGCGAGGATATGAGATCGAGCTGGCCATCAGAGACCTTGGCGAGCGTATGGTGGAAATCAATTGTTCACCCCTGGTCGATCAGGGCAAACAACACAAGGGCGCTGTCTTGGTGGTCCGGGACGTGTCACACGTCGCTGATCTGGAAAAACAGTTGCAACAGCGGCACGGGTTTCGAGGCATTGTCGGGCGAAGTTCCGCCATGCAGGATATGTATCAATTGCTGGAACAATTGTCCTCGCTGGAATCGAGCGTCCTTATTTTGGGAGAATCCGGTACCGGCAAAGAGCTTGTGGCCGAGGCCCTGCATTATGGCGGGACTCGGGCCGGGAAATCATTGGTCAAGGTGAACTGCTCGGCCCTGTCGGAAAGCCTGCTCGAAAGTGAATTGTTCGGCCATGTGCGCGGTGCTTTTACCGGGGCCGTCAAGGACAAGGTCGGGCGGATTCAGGCGGCTCAGGGCGGCACGCTTTTTCTGGATGAGATCGGTGATATTTCTCCATTGCTTCAACTCAAATTGCTCCGTTTTCTTGAGCAGAAGGAATATGAACGGGTCGGTGAGTCCAAAACCTATTCAGCGGATGTGCGCATCCTCGCGGCAACCAATGTCGATTTGCTGGAATCTGTTCGGCAGGGCACTTTTCGGGAAGATTTGTACTATCGGTTGAATGTCATGCCCATCACCCTCCCTCCACTGAGGGAACGGCAGGCAGATATCCCCTTGTTGGTCGATCATTTCCTTCGGTTTTTTTCAGACCATTTTGGCAAATTTTTTGAAGGTGTTTCGCAGGAGGTCATGGATTTGTTCATGGGATACAGTTGGCCCGGCAATATCCGTGAATTGCGTCATGCTCTTGAACACGCCTGTATACTCGCTCCGGGAAAAATCGTGACGTTGAAACATATCCGAAAGGATTTGATGGGCGATGTGGTCAGCCGTCCCGCTGTGGTATCGGAAGCTGTTCCCCCCTCTACCGGGACCTTCTTTTTGCGCAAGCCGGGCAAGGAAGACATCCTTGCCGCCCTTCAGCAGACTCATGGCAACAAGGCCCGGGCAGCACGGCAATTGGGGATTCATCGGGCGACCCTGTATCGCAAGCTCAAGGCGTGGGGAATGTGATCTGTCTCGGCGTCATTTGCTATTTATAACCATTATAACGGGATGATATGATGCGTTTTTCGGAGTTGCTTGCTAGAGTGTGTCCATTATGGAAAAGAGACAAGTATACTCCAGTGAGACTCGACAGGGCGGGTATGAGAGGGGCTTTTTAACGGTCAGGGTCATGGAGCCTCAAACCGTTGATCGAACTTTGTCCCAGAGTAAAAAACCGGTGTTTGTCGCATTTCTTAAACGGAATGAGCGCTTCGCGAAACAGATTGGCATTGTGAGTGAGATGGCCATGATTCATAGAAATCGTGTGCAGTGTTTTTTATATGATTCGGATTATCTGGACACGGCGCAGGATCAATTTTCAGTTAAAGGCACGCCCACGTTTGTGCTTTTTGATAAAGGGCGGGAAGTTGATCGGTTGATCGGGGAATCTGATGGTGAAACGTTGGATGATTTTATTATGGCGGTTGCTTCTAACGCATAACCGGCGAGAGAGTGGAATAATGGGCGTACCTTTTGAGGGGGCGCCTTTTTTTTGTCTGGGTGTTGTGGCACAGCGGCGGTGCTTGACAGGAAAGAGAGGCTTGGGATGGATAGAGATGAAGACTTTTTATGTTGATATATGGTATGGGATAAATGGTGCGCTGTCTTTTGCATGATTCCCATTGAAATAACAGGGGATCAACGATATCAAGCGGCAGGCCGGAGGGGATTTTTTCATAAAAACCGTGACTCGGGAGAAAGTATGAAGCCGATCGCAAGGGAAATTTTCAGGACGTACGATATCCGTGGTATCGTGGATCAGGATTTTGACGAAGAATGGGTGGAGCAGCTTGGAAAAGCGTGTGGCACCTACTTTTTGGATAACGGATCGAAAACAGCGGTTGTCGGATATGATTGTCGTCATTCATCCCCGGCATATGCCTCGGCCCTGACCGCTGGCCTGAACAGCGTGGGGGTGGATGTCATTTCCATCGGCCAGGTTTCGTCCCCGGCATTCTATTATGCGGTCACCACCCTTGGTGAAACTGCGGGTGTGATGATTACAGCCAGCCATAATCCATCGGAATACAATGGTTTCAAAGTCTGGCAGGGCAAGTCCACCATTCATTCGGAAGAGATTCAGGATGTGTATGAAGTCCTGAAAAAAGGGGATTTTCCGGCCGGTGCGGGCACTGTTTCTCACGTGGATATCCTTCCTGAATATATTAAGGAACTGGCCGCAGACGTGACTATTGAGCGGCCTTTGAAAATCGTTGTGGACGGTGGCAATGGAGCTGGTGGGACATTGACCGCAGACGCGCTTGAATTGGCGGGTGTGGAGGTTGTCCGGTTGTTTTGCGAGCCGGATGGAGATTTTCCGAATCATCACCCGGACCCGGTTGTCGAAAAGAATATGGTCCATTTGCAAAAGGCCGTGTTGGCTGAAAAAGCGGACATCGGTATCGGTCTGGACGGTGACGGTGACCGGATTGGCGTGGTCACGGAAAATGGCGATTTACTTTTCGGCGACCAACTTGTGGCCATTTATGCGCGTGATATTTTGCAGGATTTTCCTGGCGCATCCATTATCGGCGAGGTCAAATGCTCGCATCTCATGTACGACGATATCCGGGCTCACGGCGGGGATGCCGTCATGTGGAAGACCGGCCATTCACTTATCAAGGCGCAAATGCGTGAGATCGACGCCAAGTTTGCCGGAGAGATGTCCGGACACATGTTTTTTGCCGATCGATATTACGGATTCGATGATGCGACCTATGCGTCCTTGCGCATCGCTGAAATCTTGTCCAAATCCGAAAAGACCATGAGCGACCATTTGGCGACGTGGCCCAAGACCTATTCCACGCCTGAAATTCGGGTCGATTGCCCGGAATCCATGAAAGCCGAGGTTGTGGGCAAGGCGGTTGAGTATTTCAGTGGCAAATTCGATGCCATCGATATTGATGGTGTCCGTGCGATTTTCCCAGATGGTTGGGGATTGTTGCGGGCCTCCAATACCCAGCCCGTGCTCGTGCTTCGGTTTGAAGCCGAGACAGAAGCGCGGTTGGCAGAGATCAAGGGAATGTTTGAAGCAAAGCTCGCGGAATGGATATAACCTAAAGCTGACACGAAAAGAAACCGATAAAGGGTTTCGGCATGAGCCGAAACCCTTTTTTATGTCTGAGATATCTCGAACGGACAGTGTGTGAAAATCTGCTCACATGTCGATACGTCTCGCAAAAAAATAACGAAAAAGTAGATTTATTCTGTCACAGGGCGTATCTAGGTTTGATACAGTCATGGAGTTTTTTGTGTATAAAACGGGCCTATTCCTTTTTGTTTTTATGGTTGTTGCATGTCCTTCGAGTGCTGAAGAACTCAATATGCAAGTCATTATTTATCCGCCGCTGGCATATGAAGTGGACGGTGCTTTACGTGGTGTTGCACCGGATGTTGTCCGGGCGATTCAAGGGCAGGTGGGTGATACCAATACGCTGAAAGCCGCCCCATGGCTTCGCGCATATACTCAGACACAGACTGCGAAACAACAGGCGTTGTTTGCCATTGTCCGTATTCCGGAACGGGAGAAACTCTTCAAATGGGTCGGGCCGATTTTTGGCGAGGGTGACTATTTTTTCAAACGCGGAAAAAGCGCGGTGGCTGTTGAGAGTTTTGAAGACGCTCGTCGGGTTGAGCGAATTGGCGTCCGAAAGGGTGGCTACACGCACCAGTTGTTGCAATCCCGACAGTTCCATAATTTGGATATGAGTCCCACCTACGATTCGAGTTACAAGAAGCTGTCTCAAGGTCGTGTCGATCTGGTGCTGATGGGCGAGCGAACTTATGTGTATATGGTAAAAAAGGCCGGATTGGACCCGTCCGTTTTTGAACGCGTGGGTCCCAAAGTCGCGGATTCCTCCGCCTGGCTCGCCTTTTCCCGCGATGTCCCGGACGAGACGATCAATCAATGGCAAAAAGCACTGAACACCCTCAAACGAAATGGCACATACGATGCCATCATGGCGCGACACTTCACGTATTGAGTAAGAGTTGACTGAGAAAAGAAGAAGGACCGGATACGTTGGTGTTCGGTCTTTCTTTGTGTGGGTAGTGAAGAGTGAATAATATTGTACAGAAAACGGAAACCGATCTGTCAGTAGAATCTACATTGGTGGTTGGAAAAAGTGAAAAGGCCAGAGAGGGGGCTTTGTTATATTGTTATATTGTTATACGCTGTCGTGCACATGGGCATTTTTTTCTTACTTTTTTTGCTATAATTTGAGCATATTTCAAGTTAAATTGGGCGGCTTCGTATGTCATACCTACTAGCGAGTTGCATAGTTTTTCTTTTTTTTCCGTATTTTGTTCACGTACAATTTCTTTCAGCAAAATTCGTATTTTGCCGCGGCGTTTGTTGGGAATATCAAGCCTATCCTTGCATAGCGCAAGACCTGTTACTATTTTTGTTTTTTTTGTTGAATAAAGTTTTTGTTTGTGAGGTTTGTATCCATAATGTGCAATGATTTTATCAATTTCGAAGCAGTTTTTTTTGGGTATTTTATTCCCTGAAAAAGTGACGTCGTCCACGTATAAAGTCATGGTGAGTCCGTGGCTTTTGCTAAAAAAAGAAAGCTCGTCAAACATGGTTACGTTTGTCCAGAATGACATTAAGGGGCTTATGCACGACCCTGTAGGGAGAGCCCTTTGGAAGGCGCATAATCTTGTTAAGAGGTGTGCCACGTCTCCACTACACTGCATGGTTTCATAAAAAAATGGTAAATACGTCCGAATGTGATAGAGTCATAAAAGCTTTTTATATCTACTTTGTAAACAGTGTCATTTGAAAGATGTGCTTCTGCGTTTGTTTTGTACGACTTCCCCTTCGTGGCAGAATGAAGGTAGGTGGGGGTATCAATTCGTTTTAACAAATTTAGGATGCGCTGATGGATGCTTTTAAGATGGGGTCGAACTTCTTGTACCAGACGTGCTTTCCGTTTGAAATATGGATGATCCAGTTTATTTTTCGAGGATAGGTTGTAAACTTTATAGTTATTATTGCTTTTTGTTAGCTCACGAAGTTCTGAAAGTGGCCGTCCTATGAGGTCAGCAAGCTTTCGTTTATTTCTTAATTTGTAGAACGGTGATTGTGAAAGGGAATATTGTGATGTCATGGTTACCTAGGTAAAAAACAAAAAAATCAGAAAGAGTTAGCTTCCAAAATAAGTGCTGATGAAGTCAATCACTTGCTGTATCATCATGAGTCCTTTCGCTAAAGCTATTAGGTTCCCAATCCTCAATGGATTGTTGTCATGACTTTGGCTCACTTTGTTCTTCTGCGCTCTTCCAGCGGATGAAATCTTACAATGAACATTTAGTTCAATATGCATATGGATAGCTCCTTGTGTTTCGGTCTCGGCAAGATTGCCTTTGACCATACTCTCGTCACAAGGTCCTTATGCAGGGGGGAGCTGGAAGTTTTTCCTCTTTCTGGCTATCCGGTCGACTCTATGGCCGTCTAAGGTGCGTGTAACTATACTTTCGTATCGTCACGTTCTCCCGTCGGCATCCATTTTCACGGTCGGCTTCAAAGTGTCAAAGATCATCATGATCTTCACGGGATTGTTGAATCCCAACTGATGAGAGATTCTGCCCCTGATTTGCATCTGTTTTTTGAATAATTCACAGATAGGATACTGTCAATAGAGTTGCCTGTATTAATTCAATATCGACTTTTTTTAATCTAAAACACGGGTGGAAATTTGGCCATGGGAAAGAAAAATCCTTCCAGCATTTAAACTGAAAGGATTTTATATTTCTGGTGGAGACGAAGAGATTTGAACTCTCGACTTCTACCTTGCGAAGGTAGCACTCTCCCAACTGAGTTACGTCCCCTTTGAGAAAAAAAGTGATACTCCTTTTCGATGTGGGAAACAACCCTTTTGTGTGGGGGATTTAAAAATTTAAGCTATTCAAGAGTCTTGCCACGCGATGTGCGTAGGTGTGTTCTCGTCGTATGCAGTCGCGCCAGGCCGATCGAAGTTCTTTTTTGGCCGGGGTTTCCTCATGATATCGGGCGAATAGCTTTCGGATTTCCTCGGGTCGGGAGTACGTTATCTGCTCGACCAGTTCCTTGGGGAAAATGTTCAGGCCGGGGGTGGCGTCGGAAATCAGGAATCCTCCGGCACACCAGACGTCGAAATGGCGTTGGGTCAGGCCAGCCGGGAGTTGCATTCCCGTGACGTTCAGGGTGACTGACGCTGTGCGATAGATGGCGGGAAGGTGCGCGTAATAATCAACCACCGGGCGGGTGTCTGCCGTGTCGATGGAGGTCCAGCCGTCATCACCAAAAATGGTGATATCCCCGGCTGCGGTCAGACAATCATTTTTCCAGAGCATACTTGCCATTTCCGCCCCGGCACCGATGTGGCGAACCTGATTGCCGGGCCAGAGCTGGATGTTTCGCAAATGCTTGCGCCACCAGAAATAATCGAAGCGCGGCGGTGGAGTGGTCGCGTCTCGTGGGCGCATGAGCGTCGGGTCAACGTGGATCCCGGCGAAAAACTTGTCCTTGTCCGGGAATTCGGAGCGACCGACAAAGACAAGGGCGTCTTCGATATCGTGCGCATGGGGTGGCAATTGGCCGTGCGTCTCGAAAAAATGGGGACTTGCAGCCAAGGGAAGATGCTCGACCCAGCGTGCCCCGGTGTCCTTGAGCGGCTCGATAAAACTGTGGTCCGTGACAAAGAGTTTTGCCGATTTCCAATACCCGGATTTAACGCTGGTCAGCAGGTTGAACGGGTTGTCCACCATCCAGACCGCGACCTCCACACCGGCTTCTTTCAGGATGTGAAAGCAGAGACCGGAGTGGTCAAGCCCTTTGAAATTGATTGAAAGAAAAAGGTCCGGTGTGCCGTCTTCAAGCAGTTCCGGCAGCAGTGCCCCCGGGTGCTTGCCCAGGGCCTCGTGGTCGATGAACCGGACCGCATATCCGGCTTTTTCAAAGGCATGTCCAAGCTCCTTGCCAAGCAGGTCGGTTTCGCGGCTCGGGAGCCAGACCAGGCGTTGCGGACGGGCTACCGGATTTTTGCAGAGGAGCAGCCGGGCGGTGAGCGGTCCGTAAAATGAAGGGAAGGCCCGTTGTGCCGGGAGATAGCGGATGACATGGGCGTTGGCCGCAAGCTCGGCAGTAAATGCGTCGGCGGCAATCCTGATGAAATTGTCGGGGATGGTCCGGTTCCAATCGTCGTCGGTCTGGTCAACATATTCCTGACATTCCACAAAATAGAGTGGGTCGGTGTCGGAAATGCCAAACCAGTCGAGGAGTTTGTTCGGCTCTGGTCCCAGTCCCAGAAAGACCACCGGGCACTCGTCCGGGCCGTCGTTGACGAACCATTCAAACTGTTTTTTGTCGGCTGGCATGGATTTTTTCATGCCGATTTCATCGATAATGGTCTGATAACGGGGTCGGGGCACGTGCGTCACTTGGCTTTTTCGGCGGATTCGGCTAGGAATCGCTCCACGCCGGATGTAAGGAGCGTTGCCATGAAACAATATCAGGATAAGTACTTCAAACGAGCCAAAAAGGAAAATTACGCCGCCCGCTCGGTCTACAAGCTGAAGGAGATGGATAAACGATTCCATATCTTCAAGCAGGGACAGACCGTGCTCGACCTTGGCGCTGCGCCGGGTTCCTGGACGCAGTTCGCCGGGGAAAAGGTGGGAAAGCGAGGCCGTGTGCTGGGCGTGGACTTGCAGTCTACCAGGCATTCTTTTGCAGAAAACATCACGTTTTTGCAGGCTGACGTGTTTTCGGATTCGCCGGAATTGCTGGAAGCCATCGAACCGTTGGCCCCTTTTGACGTCATTATTAGTGACATGGCTCCAAAAACAACGGGAATCAAGTTCGCGGATCAGGCGAATTCATTGGAGTTGTGCCAACGCGCTTTTGAGGTGGCCCAGAAATACCTCAAAAAGGGCGGTAACTTTGCGGTCAAGATTTTTGAAGGTGGCGAGATCAACGACTACCGAAATGAGATCAGGCCGCATTTTGGCAAGATCAAGAACTTCAAACCCCATAGCTCGCGCGCTGAAAGCAAGGAAATATTTATTGTCGCGCTTGGCTTTCGGGGCAGAGAAGCGTAGACTATTCGATCTACAATAGAAACAAAATTTGTTGAGAATATTCAGGAGGAAACATGGCCGGACATAGTAAATGGGCAAATATTCAACATCGCAAGGGACGCCAGGACGCCAAACGGGCGAAATTTTTTACCAAAGCTGCCAAGGATATTATCCTGGCTGCCAAGGCCGGCGGCGGCAACCCCGAGGATAACTCCACGTTGCGTTTGGCTATTCAGAAAGCCAAGGCCGTGAACCTGCCCAAGGACAAGATTGACAACGCCATCAAAAAGGGAACCGGCGAGCTGGATGGTGGCGACATTCTGGAAATCTTGTATGAAGGGTATGGTCCCGGTGGCGTTGCCATGATGGTTGAAGTTGCCACGGACAACAAGAATCGTATTGTTGCCGAGATTCGGCACGCTTTTACGAAACACGGCGGAAACATGGCTGAAGCCGGTGCGGTTTCGTACATGTTCAACAAGAAAGGCGTCATTGTCTTCAACAAGGAAAAGTACACCGAAGACGACCTGATGGAAATCGGTCTGGAAGCGGGTGCCGAAGATATCATTGATGACGGCGATTCTTTGACTGTTCACACGGAGCCGTCCGATTTCATGGCGGTCCAGCAGGCCTTTGTCGATGCCGGTATGGAGTATGAATCCGCCGAAGTCGATCAGGTCGCCGAAAATCTGGTGCCAGTGGATATTGCAACCGGCAAGAAAGTCATGGCTCTGTTCGAGACGTTGGAAGACAACGACGATACGCAGAAAGTGTATCTCAACGCCGACTTCCCGGACGAACTGTTCGACGAAGAATAGCATGAGTGACAACGGTTTGATTGTCCTTGGCCTGGACCCTGGAACGCGAGTGACAGGTTACGGGTTCGTGCGAGAGCGTTCAGGGCAGGTTGAACTGGTGGAGACCGGCACCATTCGCACCCCGGTCAAGAAGGATATGGCTGTCAGGTTGGGCGTTATTTTTGATCGGCTTCAGGAGCTGATTGAAAAACATGCACCGGCCGAGGCGGCTATTGAAAATGTATTTGTTTCCAAGAATCCCTCGTCCGCCCTGAAATTGGGGCAGGCGAGGGGTGCCTGTATGGCGGCATGTGCGACAAACGGCATCCCCATGGGCGAATACGAACCCACCAAGGTGAAGAAGAATATTGTCGGAGTGGGCAACGCCCCCAAGTCCCAGGTCGCTTTCATGGTCGCCCACACCCTTGGCGAGAAAAAACCGGATTGGCCCGAAGACGCATCCGACGCGTTGGCCATCGCCATTTGTCATTTGAATGAACGGCGTATGCGTCATCTGACGGGCTTGTAGTTTTATTCGTTATTTCCTTCTTCACCGTGTCTACTGCGTCCGATTGTGAGCGCGCAGCCGGTCTTTTCTCGGCAGCGTGCTTGTCATGTGACATGTTCTTGGGTGTTGGTCCGCAACAAGTCTTTGTCATCCGCATCGAATTACGGTAGAAAATCGTATTGAACGGAGGATTTTCATGATCGGATATGTGCAGGGAACAGTTTTGTCGGCTGACGAAAGTGGATTGGTGGTCCTGACGCCTGGTGGCGTGGGGTATACTGTGGCCGCACCGACTTCGGTGATTGCGAAGTTGCCGGGCAAGGGCGGTGAGGTCGAGTTGTTCATTCATACGCAGGTGGCGGAGAAGGCCATTGACTTGTTTGGATTCTTGACCGCCGATGACCTTGCGTTGTTTCGGACGCTGATTTCCATCGATAAGCTGGGTCCCAAGAAGGCCTTGGCGATCTTGTCCATGTTCGACGCCGATCATTTGCGGGAAATTGCCTTTCGTGAAGACGTGAAGATGTTGTCAACGGTTCCCGGTATCGGGCCGAAATCCGCCAAACAGATTTTGTGGAATCTCAAGGACAAGGTGGACAAAATCAAACCGGCTGTCGGAACGGCTTCTGTTTCGGCCCAGCAGGGACCGCAGGGCGAATATATGGACACGCTGGCCGGGCTGAAAGGGTTGGGATATGCCGAAGATGAGGTTCGTCCGATGATTATCGCTCTTTTTGACGAAGAACCCGACCTTGATGCTGCCGGTGCCATCCGTGCGGTGCTCAAGAAAATCAATGCGGCGCGTTCATGAGTAAAAACACGCTCCCCGAGGAAAATGTCCGTCCGAAGAGCTTGAGTTCTTTTATCGGTCAGGAAGATTTACGCAGCAATCTTGATGTGTTTATCAAGGCCGCGCGTGAACGGGAACGCTCACTGGACCACACGCTTTTTTATGGCAATCCCGGTCTGGGAAAAACCACCTTGGCGCGGATCATGGCCAGTGAACTTGGTGTGAACATGGTGTCCACTTCCGGTCCTGTTATTGAACGGGCCGGTGATCTTGCGGCTATTTTGACCAATTTGGATCGCGGCGACATCCTCTTTATTGATGAAATTCATCGTATGCCCGCCACGGTTGAAGAAGTTTTATATCCGGCCATGGAAGATTTTCAGATTGATCTGGTGATCGGGTCCGGTCCCGGTGCGCGGACAGTGAAGCTCGATCTCGAACCCTTCACGCTCGTTGGCGCGACCACGCGGCTTGGATTATTGACGTCACCGTTGCGCGATCGATTCGGGTGTATTTTCCGCATAGAATTTTATCGCCCCGAGGAATTGGGACAGATTGTCGAACGGTCCGCGACTATCCTTGGCGTGGAGGTTGAGCCGGAAGGCGCGTTTGCCATTGGAAGCCGGGCGCGTGGTACCCCTCGTATTGCCAACCGGCTGCTTCGTCGGGTGCGAGATTATGCCGTGGTCCACGGGGATGGCGTGGTGACCAAAGAGCTTGCCGAATCCTCCCTTGAGCGACTGGATGTGGACCAATATGGACTGGACCACATGGATCGCAAGATTTTGACGCTGATGGTGGAAAATTTCAATGGCGGGCCAGTGGGACTCAAGACCATTGCCGCTGCTTGCGCCGAGGAAGTGCGCACCATCGAGGATATTTATGAGCCGTATCTCATTCAGTGCGGATTCCTGAAACGGACACCTCGTGGGCGTGTGGCAACAGCCAAGGCGTATCAACATCTCAAATTGCGTATGGAAGACGATCGACTGCCTTTGCTGTAATTTTCGGACACAGGGGGTGATCCTCGAGAAATGGCTTGTCACTGCTGCATCTTTTGGTACTATGTAGGTGAATGATAACTACTATGGAGGTATCGAGTATGGACAAGTGGGAATGCCCCTGCGGGTACGTGTATGATCCGGCGGAAGGTGACGCTGAGAACAATATCGCCATCGGCACGAAATTCGAAGATTTGCCGGACGATTGGACCTGTCCGGAATGTGGTGCCGAAAAGGAATATTTCGAAAAACTCTAGCCTCGGCACACACTGCTTGCAATCTATCGCCAAGAGCGTATAGTTGAATCAGTCAAAGGAGTGTTTTCAGGTAACGCCCTACAAACCGTATGATTCTGTGAATCGGACAGTGTTTCCAGGCAACCTTCAAGTAAACTTCATCCTTTGGTAGAGGCCCGGATTTCGGTAACCTCCCTACAAATGCTTCGAACGAAAGCCCCCGATTTTCGGGGGCTTTATTTTTGGGGAAAGGCTGTCGTGAAAACTTTGCTGGTGGGAGAGCGAAGAGATGGTCAGTTGAGGCATTTCAACACGCGTGTGCAGATCAGACCGGCGACGAGCCACACGATGACGCCGGTCAGGCCGACGGAGCCTCCAAGCAGTGGATGGGCGGCTGGGACAAGCAGTATCCAGATACCATACCCTTGGGCATTGACCGCGCCGTGAATGAATCCCGCGAGCAGGGATGACTCGTAGTGCAGGGTCATTTCATTGAGAAACAGGCCGAACGCGAAACAGAGAAGGCACATCATGAGGATACCGGCCACGGGGTATCCCGGATAGTTGAATCCGGCCAGAATCAGCGGGGCGTGCCAGAGCCCCCAGAGCAGGCCGAGGAGTGGATAGGCGTATCGTTTCCCTAGTGGCATGAGTCGAGGGAGCAGAAAGCCCCGCCAGCCAATTTCTTCCCCCAAGCCAAAAAAGAGGTTGAGGAAAGGGCCGACCACAATGGACATGGGCAGTATGACGTGAAGCAGTGAATCCATGGTCACGCCATCGGCGTTTTGAGAGAGGGGCGGCGTGAAGTCGCCATATCCCAATGCCCAAGTGAGAAGATACATCCCGGCGAAAAGTAGTGGAACAAGGATGATGGTCAGGAAATAGGCCCCCAAGGATGTTCCGATACGCAGCCGTAAAGTTTCCCGCAGCGCGCTGAATGATTTTCGTTCGATACCGGTGACCAACAGGGCAGCGAGTCCGGGAATCCACATGATCCCCATGAGCCAGAGCGCGGGACCGGACAGGGAATCCAGGGTGTCAAAGCGCATTCCGTTGGCGATGAGTGTGGCTTCAATGGTCCATGTCGCGCCAAAAGTCAGCACTAGAAATGCCAAAAGCGAGGGCAGTCGATGGGTGTCAGGATGTTTTTTCATAGGATTCAATCAGGGAAAAATACCGCGAGCGGCATGTGTTTTCGATGGTGAGCAGCTTTTCAAACGGCTCCTTGAAATCGCGAGTTCCAGCCGTGAACAGTCCGTGCCCGTGGACAATGGCCGCGCCGGAAGATGCCATGGCCGGGGGCAGGGTGTTGCAGAGTCCGGTCGGCCCGGTGCCAACCTCGCCCGGGACAATGGGAATGCCGTCAACTGATCGGCATTCCGGGCATTTGATATGACATTCGCCCCGATGCGGGCAGTCGGTTTTGTCGCAGCTCATGGACATGATGACTGTGAATTTCGGGTGCCCGTGCAGGATGCAGTCGAAATCTGATCGCCGGTAGACATCCTCATGGGCCGAGAGTTCCGACGATGCGGTCAGTCCGGTGGTGGCACTGCCGTCCATGGGACAGGGGTCAATGCAGCCTTCAAGCATATCCAGAGAACTGCCGGTTTGCGAGATGAAAAGCGTGGTGTCGAGGCGGGCTGAGATATTGCCGAAAAAGGAATCAACCAAGCCGTATCCCACCACATGCCGACCGCTTTCGGCCATGGCGGCGAGGGCGGTATCTTCATCGGGAAATGGTCCGGGCATCAGGTTCGGCAAGGTCGTGTGAGGGTGTGGCAGAGAGCCTACAGCCGTCGCAAAAGCGTCTCGGTATTCGTCATCAAGCGTTCCGGCGCGCAATTGGTTCAAATAGTCGGAAAAGAACAAGACAAAGCAGGCGAAGATCGTTGAGGAATAAAAGACAAACCCTTGTTCCGGGCTGACGGTCCCGCACGAGATGATGCCGTGACCGGGGATGATGACTGCCTTGCGTTTCTTGAGGCTGGTGGTCATGGCCGAGGCGGAAAATTCGCGACAGATCGGAATGTCATGGAGAAAGGTCCGGGTTTCCGTGTCTTCCGGTCGAATGGCCTGTTGAGTGCGATTGGCCAGAAAGTCGAGGATGGTCGCATAGGGTTCGGCTGGCTTGGAAAAGACCAGTGAATTGATGGACAGGGTCTCGAAGAGTTTTGCGAATTCATCGGTGCGAGGGTCTTGTCGGTTCCAGACCAATTCGGCGTCAAGCCCGCCGATGAGCGGGGCATTGGGCGGCGTCAGTCCTTGCGTGACCAATTTGGTCGCGTACATGTCGCAGAGTTGTTTCATCGATCAAGCCCCAGTCGGCGAGTGGTGTCTGGAGTTGGCAGGCCATTTTCGTCCAAGCCTCTGATACGATAGTATCTGGACCGGGCTGTATAAAATTCATCACGGTTCAGAGGCGGGATGGCAATGCCCCGTCCCGAGGTCCCGTGGTCCGTAAAGAAACGGGCTGGCAGATCGTCGTCTGTGGCTGAGAATCCGTGTGCCGCATTCATGATTCGTTCATTGTAGATGATTCGCTCGCCGATTTCCAACAAGTCCTGTCCTGAGAAGGAAACGCCAGTGACCGCGATGAACGCCTTGGTGTATTCTTCCAGACTGGCAGCTAGAAAGGTGTATCGGCAGGCGGTCAGGGAATCCACCACCGCATTCAGGTCTTCGGCGAGTTTGATGATGCGCGCCTTGCCATTGAAAGAAAATCGATCCGTGGCAACGGGTTTTCGGAGAATTTCGTGACTCAGAGCATTGGCCCGTGAATGACAGCCCCCCCGGGTATTGGTGGCATAGGCCAGGGCCATACCATAGGCTCCGCGTGGGTCATAGGCCGGGAGCTCCATCCCTTTGACGGACATGGACCATTCCGGGTGCCCATGCGCCTTGGCATATCGTCGTGACCCCTGTCCCAATGCGTGATCGTGGGCCATGGCCGAGATCGTGTCCAAGAGTGTGGTTGATGAGAAATCTTCGCCAGTGTGTTCCCTGAAACAAGCTAAAGTTGCTCCGGTAGATATCGGGTCCAGCCCGAGCTGGCCGCAGAGGGTGTGGGCGGAAAGCGCCAGTTCTTTGTCTGGATTGTCGATCAGGGCGGTGAAGTGTGCCATGGCTTCATAGTCCGGCATGGTGCGGCCGTTTCGAGCGATTTTCTTGCAGCGAATATGACACCCGCTGCACCCGTGAGATGTTGGGGTAAAAGCCGAGTGAAATGCAACCACGTTGCAGCGACGGGCGTGGGGCCAGCGAGTTTTTTGGAAATTGTCGGTCGGCATCATGTTCCGGGAGTCCATGAGATCAAACAGCGCACCAGTTCCCCATTCGGAAAATCCATGCTGGCCCATCAGGACCGGAGAGGCTGCGGTCAGTCGCATGATGTCTGTGCGGGTCTCATCAAGAGCGTGTGGATCATGCACCGGGACTTCCCCCGTGCCGTGGACCGTGAGATATTTGAGATGCTTGGTTGCCCATATCAGTCCGAGGCCGCCACGTGCCGCAGCGTGATGACGATCGATGACGATGGAGGCCAGTCGGGAGCCGTTTTCCGCTGCCGGGCCAATGCAGGCCATGGCTCTGTGGTGTTTCTGGGAGGATTCGAGGTGGGCGAATACCTCGTCTATTGGTGTGCCCCACAGGGGCGTGGGCACGATACGGACATCGGCATCCGAGATTTCGATACCGCAGGGGGTGTCACTGTGTCCGGTAATGATCAGCCCGTCATACCCGGCGTGTTTCAAGTGCGTGGCCAGGGTACCTCCGACCGAACAATCGCAGATGGCACCTGTCAGGGGCGAGCGGGACATGATGGTGCCACGGCCCGATGTTGGGGCAGCTGTGCCGGTCAGTGGGCCGGTGAAAATGAGGAGAGGTAATGCCGGATCAGTCCAGTGCCGGGTGGCGTGCGGGGCCAGAAAGTGCCCGGCCATGCCTCGACCGCCAAGATAAGTGCGGTATATCTCGGTGTCCGGATGCTCAAGCGAGACCGTTTGAGTGGTCAAATTGATATGCAGGACGGTGCCTGTCCAGCCGAAAGGTGTCTTCATGGCGAGAGAATTTCATGAACCGTTTGAAAAGGCAACCGGGTCGGCGTCTTGACCCCGTCAATGAAATGGGTATTCTTGATCGCCGGAGGACCCATGGCCGAAAAGAAGATAGATAAAGCCCGTCGAAATTTCCTGTTCGGGGCAGTACGTCGATTCAAAAACGAAGACCCGGATCAGATCGAAGCCTCGACCGCTGAGTGTGTGGATTTGATCAAGCAGGCCAATGCCCTGTATGTGGACGGTGACTTCGAAGCCGCGCGCGATGCGTATCGGGACTGTCTCAAATCCGACCAGAACGACGCGGATATTCGCTATCGACTGGGGGTGTGTCAGTACCGGGTCGGTAAATATCGGCAAGCCAAGTTGGAATTTGAACGGACACTGCGCATTGACCGGACTTATCAGGACGCGTTTTTGTATCTGGGGTTGACGCTGGTTCGACTCGGAAAACCGGAAAAGGCTCCGGCATTGTGGTCACAGTATTTCAACATCAAGGCTGTGGTCGTGCAACGCGAATTGAATTTACAGATCGGTTTATTGGAAAATGGGGAATCCGATCCTGCTGACACCATTGCCGAGGCCGTGGAAAAGGCCATTGAGCAAGCTGGTTCTGCGGTGGGATAAAAGAGGATGCGATTGGCGTTCGCCGTCTTTTCCGAACGATCGAATATTTGAAGGAAAGCTCAGAATCACGTGGTGGTCCTGAGCTTTCTTCATACTTAACGTGTCGTGTGATGGTCCGCTCAAGCGGGTCAGCAGTTTCCTTTGACTTTGTCCGTACTTGCCTGTTGCGCGACTTTGGTCATTTGGGCACGAATGTAATTGGCTGCGACATCACCGAGATCGTTGGTGTCGGACGCGGCCAGTCCGTGTTCGTGAAGATCCTTGTCAATTTGTTGTTCCATCCGTTCGGATTCGAGAAACATGATGTAGGCGAGGACCAGTGCGGCATTGTTATTGTCACAGCCGTCACAGAGTAGCTCAATGTTTTCCGGGGCCACGGTTTCAAGCAACCTATCAATGAACATGATGATCCATTTTTCATACAGATCGTGCATGATCGGAGGGATGAGGCCGGCTATTTTTTCTGGAGCGTTGCCTGAAATGCCAGTCACAGCCATGAATTCGTTGAGTGCTTCAAGGCGTCTGTTTTCATCCTGTTCCTCCACCTTGTTTATGATGGTGGCAAAAATATGTTCACGTATTTGTTTTGGCGTCATGCTCATTTGGGAAAAACTCCACTGTTTATCAATCTCATTTCGTCATTCATAACATAGCGTAATGTGCATCTTCGAGCAAGCCGATGAGAAAAATCCGTTTTCTTTTAAACAGAATAGGCGTATTCACATGCCCTATATCAAAATCGAGCTTCAAGGATGCTCCATATGGAATCTCTTATTACCACACTTGTGCCATTTCTCAAGGTCCTGTTCGCTTTTATTCTCATGCTTTTCGGAATGCGGATGAAAATCGGTCTCGGCCTTTCAATTCTCATTGGTGGAATTGTCATGGGGTTCTTGTTTGGTCTCGGTCCGGTCCCCATCGTCAAAACAGGCCTTGTGGCCTTGACGCAGGAGAAATTCCTTTTTTTGCTCGCTATTGTCGGCCTGATTCTCGTGCTGTCTGATGGCATGGAACGGTCGGGCCAATCCCGTCGGCTTATGGGAGCGTTGTCCGGGTTCCTGAAAAGTCCACGGCTGCGATTGCTTTTTTTCCCGGCTCTTATCGGGCTGCTGCCCATGCCGGGCGGGGCGATTTTTTCTGCGCCCATGGTCAAGACTGTGTCCGAAAATATGCGGATCACCAATTCGGATCGGGCGGTCATCAACTATTGGTTCCGACACGTCTGGGAACTGGTTTGGCCCTTGTACCCGGCCATTATTCTGACACTTGGTCTGGCAGATATTCGTATTGTTGATTTGTTGTCCTGCACCTGGCCCGGAACGCCGGTCATGCTGTTGGCGGGGTGGTGGTTTTTCCTGCGCCCCGGCGTGCTGGATACCAGTGAATTGGTGGTCGAAGTCGTGCCGGAAGTCGGCAACAAGAGTGTGGCTCTTCGAGAGGGGATGCCGCTGTTGATCGCCATTGTTGGTGCGGTCAGTCTGGAAAGTCTGATTGATGTGTTTTTCCCGGCCATTCCCTTTGAGTTCGGTGTGATTGCCGCATTGGTGGCCGCAGTCCTTTGCGTGATGGTACAGAATGCGGATTTGGGACCGGGTTTTCTCAAGGAAGTGGTCAAGAAAAAGAGTCTGTGGTCCATCATTTTTGTCATCATGGCGATTTTCGTGTTCAAGGATATCATGAACGAAGCCGGAGTGGTCACGGAAATGGCCCGAGTGGCTGGTGGTGAGGCCGCTTTGTTTGCGTCCGCCATGTTCCTGCCCTTTTTGGTGGGTATGGTATCCGGTTTGAGCATGGCCTACGTGGGAGCGTCGTTCCCCTTGCTGCTCGGTGTTTTGCAATCTTTGGGAATGCAGGATCAGATGATGCCGTATTTGACATTGGGCATTTTTTCTGGATTGACCGGTGTCATGGCGTCACCTATTCATATCTGTTTTGTCCTCACATGTGAGTATTTTCAGTGTGATATCGGGCGTACCTGGAAGAAAGTTATTGGCCCGAGTATCGTGTTTTTTCTGTCCGGCATTGTTCTTTTCTACTTGTTGAAATAACGCAATAAGATCGTGCGACTTGCTGAATGTTCCTTTTTTCTGTAAACAGCGAGCCTTTGTGGTGGCGTATTTTAAACATGGACGAGGGGGACGATGAATGAGCCAGTACGGTGACATCTTTACTGACGACCTGTTGCTGACGATTTTTCCCGCAGAGCGGACCGATGCCTTTTTCGAGGCGTTGTTTGGTGAAGCGGAAGAGGGAAGTTACGATATTGGACTTGGCTATGTCGGAGAGAATGATTCCGGCCTTGAATTCGAGATGCAACTCAAACAGCGGCCGGGGAAATGTCTGGCGTGTAACCTGACATTTGGGTTGCCGGAAGTTTTTGCCCGTCATCCCATTATCAATATGCAGGGTGTGGCGGATGCCGTTGCCCAGGCCATTGGCCAAAAAACAGCTTCGTGGACCTTGGGCGCAACGCGTCAGGTTTCACGTGAATTGTCAGTTATTCCATTGACGATTCAGCCTGAATAGATTCTTTGTAAAAGATATTGAGAAAGCGGCCCGGAAACCACGGTTTCCGGGCCGTCTTGCGTTTGAGATTAGAGCGTGTCTACCTGCAACGGTTGTCCTTTTTCCGGGGCCAATCGCAGAGAGAGCGCGTCCTTGGAACACGCCTGAACGCACACGCCGCACCCCATGCATGTGTCTTTGCGGATCACGGCGGAATTGGCGTCAAAGCCGATGGCCTTGAATTGGCATTTTTCAGCACACAGTCCACATTTCACACATTGGTCCGCGTTGACATGCGCGATGTACCCGGAGGAACAGAGCATGTTCATGCCGAGTCGTTGGGCTTCCATGGCCCGACAGCAGCAGGAGCAGCAGTTGCAGATGGCGTAGAACCGACCAAGCATGGCGTCCTTGAAGAATGCGTGGGACACATGGCCCCGGGCTTGTTCTGTCTTGATGATGCGAACCGCTTCGTCCTGAGAAATCTCACGAGAGGTGTCGGGATGGTGTTCCAGCATGAATGACACGAGCGGTTCCCCGATCAGGATGCAGACATCGATGGGAGTACACGGATTTTTCATGCTTCGGCGACAGGGGCAATCGATCACCGCGATTTTTTCCGGTGTATTGAGGATGATTTCGCGGGCGCGGGTATACGGGAGCACCTGTTCGGGCACCTCGGTATTGATAGGGCGATTGAGCGTGACGAGCTTGACGGCTTCATTGAGCGGGAGGGCCTTGCCGTGATACGTATCGCTCCAGGTTGGTTTTTTTTGATTCGGATCACCGGTCCGATTGTTCTCGTTTTCCTGAAATGGTGAATGTTTGTTGATGATAAGGACCAGCGGTGCCCATAAAACTCGCCACCAGGGCGCCTTGTCTCCGGCAAGTCCAATATACTGATAAATCCAGCGGCCATACACATACCCGTGGATGAATTCGAAAAGGGAAAGTCCCTGCTCTCGGCAGTTATGATAATAGTCAATGGTGGATTGTTTGACGAAGGGTATTTTCATATGGAGTACAATGGTTGTATGTGCAACTGAATATCTTTAAACTTTACCGACCTGCACGATAAAGTCAACCGGATCGGACACGACTTTCTCGTGTTTTTTTGCTAGGGAAGAGATGATCGGGAAGGAGAAAACCCATGAAGAATGAACAGATGGCGTTGGCTCGGGAGCGAAATAGGCTGGCTATCAGCCGAACGCGGCTTGCCAATAAACGAACCTTTCTCGCGTGGTGTCGGACAGCACTCGCTTTCATGACGTTTGGATTTTTGCTGGAAAAAATCGATGTCTTTCTCACATCGGGGCATCGGTCCATTACAGAATCCGTGCGTGCCGAATTGGGTGTGCTTGGGCAACTGGCGTTCATCGGCGGTCCTGTCTTGATGCTGTTCGCCGGGTGGCGATATTATCGATTGGAAAAGGAACTCGGTCCTTCCGGTACCGGGCTTTTCATTGTCCCGGAAGTGGTCTTGTTTGGCTGTATTCTGTGCGGCGTCCTTGTGTATGTTTTTTGGTAACAGACAGCAGGCCTTGTGTGACGAATGGGCACGAAAAAGGGGAAGTCCGTGTGGACTTCCCCTTTTTTTTTGATGTGTGGTGGAAATTTAGCTTTCCTTGGGCTTTTTTTTCTTGCCTTCTTCGCGATGGCGGGCCAGCGCGGACAATTCCATTTTCCGGAGACGAATGGAAATCGGTGTGACTTCAACCTGTTCGTCATCTTTGATGAAGTTCAGGGCATACTCCAGTGTCATGGGCTTGACCGGAGTCAGGATGACAGCTTCATCCTTGCCGGATGCGCGCATGTTGGTGAGTTTCTTTTCCTTGCTCGCGTTGACGTTGATGTCGTTGTCACGATTGTGCTCACCAATGATCATTCCTTCGTAGACCGGATCGCCGGGAACGATGAAGATGCGGCCACGGGGTTCGAGGTTGAACAGGCCGTAGGCAACGCCTTTGCCCGCACGGTCAGCCACCAGAGAGCCGGTGTAGCGTGAGCTGAATTCACCGCGGTGTTCACCGTATCCCTCCAGATAGGAGTTCATGATGCCGGTGCCTTTGGTGTCGGTCAGGAATTCATCGCGATAGCCGATAAGTGATCGGGAAGGGACGGAAAATTCAAGGCGGACCCGGCCTGTGCCATTGTTGACCATGTTGGTCATGCGGCCTTTGCGGGTCTGAATCTTTTCGGTGACAATGCCCATGAAGTCTTCGTCGCAGTCAACGAACAGGTGTTCGATTGGCTCCATTTTGACGCCGTTTTCTTCTTTGATGATGACTTCGGGACGACCAACAGACAATTCGAATCCTTCACGGCGCATCTGTTCGACCAGAATAGCCATCTGGAATTCACCACGGCCTTTGACCAGATAGGCGTCGCGGCTTTCGGTTTCTTCGACTTGAATCGCCACGTTGAGCAAGGTTTCCTTGTGGAGGCGTTCCTTGATCTTGTTGGTCTGAACGTGCTTGCCTTCCTTGCCTGCCAAGGGAGAGGTATTGATGCCGAAACGCATGGAAACGGTGGGTTCGTCAACCGTGATGCGGGGCAGGGCCTTGGGAGAATTTTTGGTGCAGATGGTGTCACCAATGTGAACGTCTTCAATGCCGGCTACGACAACGATGTCACCGGGTTGGCAGACCTCGGTCGGGACGACTTTCAGGCCATCGTAGGTCTGGAGCTTGGTGACTTTGAGCGGCAGGACTTTGCCTTCGTCAGCCAGACAGATGAGCTGATCATTGGACTGGGCTGCACCGTGGTGGATTTTGCCGATGGCCAGACGACCCAGATAGTCGGAGTAGGAAAGATCAGAGACAAGCATCTGAAACGGTTCGTTCGGATGGTATGTCGGGCCAGGCACTTTTTCGACGATCATATCCAGCAGGATATGCAGGTTTTCACCGCGTTCTTCTGCGGTCTTCATGGCGATGCCGTCACGACCAATGGCGTACAGCAACGGAAAATCGAGTTGCTCTTCGTTGGCGTCCAGATCGATGAAAAGGTCATAGACTTCGTCCAGAACTTCATCGGGCCGGGCGTCCTGACGGTCAACCTTGTTGATGACCACCATGAGGGAAAGACCTTGTTCCAGCGCCTTTTTCAGGACGAAGCGTGTCTGGGGCAGCGGGCCTTCGGAGGCGTCCACCAGCAGAATGGCACCGTCGGCCATGGATAGGGAACGTTCGACCTCGCCACCGAAGTCGGCATGGCCGGGGGTGTCGATGATGTTAATTTTGGTGCCTTTCCAATTCACAGAGCAGTTCTTGGCGGCGATGGTGATGCCACGCTCGCGCTCCAGGTCCATGGAATCCATGATGCGTTCATCCACATCCTGGCCTTCGCGGAAGAGGCCCGACTGTTTGAACATGGCGTCCACCAGGGTGGTTTTGCCGTGGTCAACGTGGGCGATGATGGCGATATTGCGAAGCTCGGTGTTTTGTACTGTGTTGCTCATTGTCTCTCCAATAATATGTAATGGGCGCTCGTAGCGCAGGCTGGGGGTACCCGAATTGTGTGGTGCTGGCAAGGATATATTGCTTCATTGTCCTAAATGGCATTCAAATTCCCGGAAGAATCGGGTAGGTTCGGGGTCCTCAGAACAACCACCCCATGGAGTCCTTATGCCCAAAGAATACAGAATCGAACATGATAGTCTTGGTGAAGTTCAGGTCCTGACGGATGCGTATTATGGCGTTCAGACACAGCGTGCTCTCGAAAACTTCTATATTTCAGGTATTCCCATGTCGCATTATCCGCGACTTATTCAAGCTTTGGCCTATGTCAAACTGGCCGCAGCGGACGCCAACGCCTCGCTCGGGTTGTTGGATGAGGAGAAAAGCCGGGCCATTGCCCGGGCGTGCGAGGAAATTCTTTCCGGCAAGCTGCACGATCAGTTCGTGGTGGACGTGATGCAGGGCGGGGCCGGAACCTCTGCCAACATGAATGCCAATGAAGTCATCTGCAATCGTGCCTTGGAATTTTTGGGATTTGAAAAAGGCGACTACGAGCATTTGCACCCCTTGAATCATGTCAATATGTCACAGTCCACTAATGACGTGTACCCCTCGGCCTTGAATATCGCCTTGATTTTCGAGGTGCGAGAATTGATGGACGCCATGTTGCACCTGAAGAAGGCGTTTGCGGCCAAAGGACGGGAGTTTGCCGACGTGCTCAAGATGGGACGGACTCAGTTGCAGGATGCGGTTCCCATGACGCTGGGGCAGGAGTTCGCAGCTTGGGGGGTGATGGTTGGTGAAGACGTGCAGCGTTTGGATGAGGCCCAACATCTGGTCCACGAGATCAACATGGGTGCGACTGCTATCGGGACTGGATTGAACGCGCATCCTGATTATGCCCGGACCGTGACCGAAAAGCTGGTTGAATACACGACATTGCAGCTTATTTCATCCCCGGACCTTGTGGAAGCGACGCAGGATACGGGTGCCTATGTGCAGTTGTCCGGCGTGCTCAAACGTGTTGCGGTCAAGCTGTCAAAGATTTGTAATGACTTGCGATTGCTGTCCAGCGGTCCCCGATGTGGTTTCAATGAGATCAACCTGCCGCCCATGCAGCCGGGGTCCTCGATTATGCCGGGCAAGGTCAATCCTGTCATTCCTGAAGTGGTCAATCAGGTCGCGTTCGCCGTGGTGGGCAAGGATGTCACCATCTCCATGGCTTCGGAAGCCGGTCAGCTCGAACTGAATGTCATGGAACCAGTGATCGGGTATTCCCTGTTTCAGTCCATGAACATGTTGCAGCGCGCGTGTCACACCTTGGCGGACAAGTGCGTGTCAGGTATTACGGCCAATCGTGAACGGTGTCATGACCTCGTGGCACAATCCATTGGACTGGTCACGGCATTGAATCCCATCATCGGATATGAACGTTCCGCCGAGATCGCCAAGGAGGCCATGAAAACAGGGCGGTCCGTTTATGAAATAGTTTTGGAAAAGGGATACCTGAGTCAGGAAGAAATTACGGACATCCTCAAACCAGAGAACATGGTTAAGCCCCGGTATTACAGGCGTTCTTGAGTCTGCGCTGATGTGAGCATTTTGGCGGTGAAGCGGTTGCGTCTTCGGTGGAAATGACCATTTTCAGATTCGTTGGTATGACGGAGAATGGCCTGTTGTTGCCTTTTCATACGAGTTGCCGTACCTTTCTAGATAAAGTCCAGAGAGCAATTTTTACGATGGATATTGAGGGAGGGGAATATGCGCCACGTCAGGGCACTCTTTGCGGTACTGGTCCTGTTGACCATGGCCGGTTGTGGATCACTCAATCCATTTCCGAAGCATATCTATTCCACCCCGCCCCAAGAGACGGGCCAACCATCCCGGTATGATCCCAAAACCAACCCGTATACGGTGATGGGAAAGACGTATTATCCCTTGAAAACCGCTCAAGGGTATGATGAGGTGGGTCTTGCCTCGTGGTATGGTAAAGATTTTCATGGAAAAAAGACCGCCAATGGACGTATTTACAATATGTATGGAGTGAGTGCGGCTCACAAGATTCTTCCGTTGGGAACCAAGGTCCGAGTCACGAATATGGAGAACAGCCGAAGCGTTGTGCTTGTTATCAATGACCGGGGACCGTTTGTTCATGGCCGAATACTTGACCTGTCATATGGTGCCGCCAAAGCGCTTGGGACAGTGGAACGAGGTGTGGCCAAGGTCCGCATTACCGCAGTCGGGACGCTTCCCGGTGCAACCAGTCGGGTGGCAACATCACCGGCCAGATTGTACCATGTGCGCGTTGGTGCGTTCGCGAATCGGGCAAACGCGGAGCGGGTCCATCGGGATCTTGTGGCAAGCGGATATGGCCATGCGCGGATTCAGACCGTGAATCGGGATGGTCGAATTTTGCATATTGTCCAGGCCGGAACGTTTTCCAGTCGGAAAAATGCCGAACAGGTCCTTGAGAGATTGAAGGATGATTTTCCGACCAGCTATATTATGAGTTAGTCTAGTGTTTAATCTGTATAGCAAAGTATGTATTATCGAAAAAGTTGCGCTATACGGTGCTTTTTGACTTCCCATAACCATTTCGAGCGTGTATAAACCGTCGAAATAAACCGCGTGTCATTAGTTAGACATCAAATAAACCACTTGTAGGAGTTTTTTATGACCAAAGCTGAACTCGTAGCAAAGATTGCTGAAAAGAACGGCACTTCCAAAGCACAGGCTGAAGCTTCCATGAACGCCATTCTCGACATCATCCAGGACGAGCTGGCCGCAGGCAACAAATTGACCTTGACTGGTTTCGGTACTTTCAGCGTCAGCGAAAGAAAAGCCCGGACCGGCCGCAACCCCCGTACTGGTGCCGAGATCAAGATTCCGGCCACCAAGGTTGCTCAGTTCAAGCCTGGCAAGGTCCTCAAGGACGCCGTTAAGTAGCTGCGATCAGAGAGGTATGTAGAAGCCCTTCCGGTGAATTCGGAGGGGCTTTTTCGTGGATGATTTTTGTCCAAAAAAAAGTTCCCCACCCGTGAAGGTGGGGAACCGCCATGCGCCTTTCACTGTGGAAAAGCGGGGCATATGCTTCTATGGAGTGCGTTCCATTCCGGTTGAAGGCGTCATGGGCTTGTGTGTGAGCATTATTTTCTATTCCCTGCCAAGACTTCTGAGACGTGCTTGACCGTGATGTTCGAGCCACGTTTTTTCAGGCCGCCACGGAGTTGCATGATGCAGCCCGGGCAGTCTGTCAGAAGCGTGGTCGCGCCGGTTTTTTCCACGTTCGTGAGTTTCTTGTTCAGCAGTTCTGCGGATAATTCCGGGAACTTCATGGAGAAGGTGCCACCGAATCCACAGCAGACTTCCTCTTCATCACATTCCACGTATTCCAGCCCACCCTTTTCAATGAGTTGGCGCGGTGCGTCATGGACGTCCAGACCTCGGCAGAGATGGCACGGGGCATGGTAGGTCGCTTTTTCCGTGGTTGCTCTGAAGTCGTCTTTTTGTACTTTGAGAACATCATTCACGAAGGATGAATAGTCGATGATCTTGTCCGCAAAGGCGTCAGCCCGGTATTTGAGCGCGGGTCTGTCCATGACCAGTTTGGGATAGTTGTGTTTGAGATGGGCCGCACAGGAAGCGCACAGGGTGATGATGTAATCATATGCATCAGGCTCGAATGCGCGGAGGTTCTGTTTGGCGACATCTCTGGATGCGTCCATTTCACCCATCATCTGGACGGGGAGTCCGCAACAGGATTGTTCCATGGGGTAGTCCATGGCCACATTGTTGGCTGCAAAGAGTTCGACCGCGGCCTGCATCTGTTCAGGATAGACAAAGTCCTGCACGCAGCCGGAGAACAGGGCAACGCGCAGTTTGGGTTTGTCCACTGCCGGGCGATTTTTCTGCCACCAGTCGCGGAATGGTGTTTCCGCAATGGTCGGCAGTGCGCGGAAGCTGTGTTCCTTGGAGAAGATCATGGGCAGATGGCGAATGAATCCGTCTTTTTCTGCCACGGGCTTCTGACCCCATTTGGCGGTTCGCAGCAGGGTATGGAACAATTTTCGGTTTCGGAGCACCTTGCTGAGCAGGACGCTCGGCAGAGGATGGCCGTCTTCTTCCTGAATACGGGCGTGGATTTCCTTGATGAGCCTGGGCAGATCAATGCCACCGGCACAGACGTCCTTGCACGCTTCACAGTTGATGCAGTTTTGAACGAGGTTTTTGGCCTTGTCCTTGCCATGGAAGAAATAGGTCAGGATCAGACCGATGGCACCGATGTAGATGTGTCCCATTTTGTGACCGCCAACCAGCCGGTATACCGGGCAGACATTGGCGCAGGCTCCGCAACGGACGCAACGATTGACCTGGGAGAACAGCGAATCCTTGAGCAATTCGGAACGGCCATTGTCCAACACGACATAGTGAATTTCCTTGGTGCCGTTTTCGGCTGACGCACATTCGTTGGCACCTGTTATCCAGGTGACATAGGACGTGAGTTGCTGTCCTGTGGCATTTCGCGGGAGGGCTTTCAGGATGCGCAGGGCGTCGTGCAGAGTGGGCAGGAGTTTATCGATGCCCATGAGGGCAACGTGAACTCTGGGCAGGGTGGATACCAGACGGGCATTGCCTTCGTTGGTGACCAATCCGATACCACCGGTTTCCGCAACGGCGAAGTTTGCGCCGGTGATGCCCATGTCGGCTTCGACATATTTCTGTCGGAGTTCGCGACGGGCCACTTTGACCAGTTTTTCGATTTCCGAATCCTGTTTTGACCCGGTGACTTCAGTAAACAGGTCTCCCACTTGATACCGGGACAGGTGGATGGCCGGCATGACCATGTGTGACGGACCTTCGTGGCGCAACTGGATGATCCATTCGCCGAGGTCGGTTTCCGTGACCTCCAATCCCGCGTCTTCCAGATCATGGTTGAGCAGGGTTTCCTCTGCGGTCATGGATTTGGATTTGACGATCTTGGTACAGTCGGTGTCCTTGGCAATTTGGGCGATGATCTGGTTGGCTTCATCGCCGGTTTTTGCGAAATGGACATGGATACCGGCGGCTTCGGCCTTTTCCTTGAATTCCGCATATAACGCTTCGTAGTTTTCTCCGGCAGCGTCTTTCGAGCAGGCAATGTCGTGGACGAGACCGCGCACGTCCATTCCCTTGAAGGCGTTGGCGCGTCCGGCTTTGTAGGCCACGGCAAAATTGTCCAAAGTGGTGCGTAGAAATTCGTTATCCAGAGATTCCTGGAGTTCTTTTCGATATTCTTTCAGGTCATTGGCATTTTGCATTATTGATCCTCCAGAATAAGGATGTGCAGTTCAAGGGGACCGTGGACGCCCAGTGCAAGCACGCGTTCAATATCCGCGGTCCGGCTGGCTCCGGTGATGAAGGCCAGGTAGTCTGGCGTTTTATTCATGCGGGTGAGCATCATCTTTTCTATGGCGTAGGTATTGGCCCGAATTTTTGATTTGGGTAACACGCAGACGTGATATTCGCTGACCATGGTGGCGAGTCGTAATTCTTCACTCGGACAGTCGAGCATCAACGTGCCCGTGTCGGCGATACCGTATTCGGCAATGGTGAATCCGATGTCGATTCCGGCAAGATGGTTTCGCATTCCGGAATCAATGCAGTCGAAACCGGATTTTTTCGCTTTGGTTGACAGAGATTTGTATAAATCCTGTTTCAGGCCCGGTGCGGCGATGACTTTTGTCTGTTTGGCATCGCACAGGGCTTCGGCATTTTCGGACAGGTCTGCCTCGCATCCGCTGACCAGAAGCTGACATGCTTCTTTGGTGTCGCAGAGATTGATGACATAGTCGATAGCCGCTTCTTCACTTTCGATTGTCGTGACCAAAGCGGAGACAAGTTCCGCTTTTTCCACAAATTTTTGATACAATGTCTCCTTGGATGACATGGTATCCACCTCCAGATGTGTTTGACCCAGAGCCAATGGCTCCCGCAACGGGCCTTTAATGATTAATTGACAAATTCCTTTGTTTGACGCGCGATAGCAAGTTCTTCGTTCGTGGGGATGACCCAGACTTCGATCGCACTGTCGTCCGTGCTGATTTTTAACGGTTCGGATGCTCGTTGAGCATTGACCATCTTATCGATCTTGATACCGAAACAATCGAGTCCTTGAAGGGTGTTGCGGCGGACGATATAATCGTTTTCACCGATTCCAGCAGTGAAGATGATGGCGTCGACACGACCAAGAACGGCCATGTAGCTCCCGATGTATTTTCGGTTCCGGTAGGTCTGGACATCCAGGGCGAGTTCGGCCTTTTTGTCCCCCATTTCAATGGCTGCGTGGATGTCACGCATGTCGTTCATGCCGCACAGTCCCTTGAGACCGGATTCCTTGTTGAGCATCTGATCCACGTCTTCGGACGTCATGTTTCGGGTTCGGGCCAGCAAGGCGTGAAGCGCGGGGTCCACATCGCCGGATCGGGTGCCCATGACAAGTCCTTCCAACGGCGTGATGCCCATGGATGTGTCAACCGCCTTGCCGTTCGCGGTGGCGGTCATGGAACAGCCGTTGCCGAGGTGGACAGTGATGCAGTTGAAGGTCTCGAAAGGTCGGTGCATGAGCCGGGCTGCTTCCTTGGCGACATAGCCGTGTGAGGTGCCGTGGAATCCGTAGCGACGAATGCGGAGTTCATCATACAGTTCGTGCGGCAGGGCATACATGTATGCCTTGGGCGGCAGGGTCTGGTGGTAGGCGGTATCCATGACCACGACCTGCGGTACGTCGGCAAAGAGGTGTCGGGCCACACGGATTCCGGCCAGATGGCCCGGATTATGGAGCGGGGCCAGTGGAATGATCTTTTCCAGCTCTTCGACCACGGCGTCGTCAATCAGCGTCGGTTCATGCAGGTTTTCCCCGCCGTGAACGATCCGGTGACCGATAGCCGCGATTTCGCTTTTGTCCTTGACGACCCCATTGGGGCCGCAAATGAGATCAATGGCGAGCACCATGCCGGCTTCGTGGTCGGCGATGGGCTGTTCCAACGTGATCTTCTTGGAGGCCTCGGTGTCGGGGGCCACCTTGTGCACAAGGCGGCCCTCTTCTTCTCCAATTCGTTCGACGAGTCCGGTGCAGAGCACGGATTCGGTATTCATGTCGAGCAGCTGATACTTGATGGATGAGCTGCCTGAATTGATGACGAGTACTTTCATTTATTCACCTTTTTCGGCTTGCGCCTGGATTGCGGTAATGGCGACGGTGTTCACGACGTCCGGCACGGTGCACCCGCGGGACAGGTCGTTGACCGGCTTGTTCAGTCCTTGCAGAATTGGGCCGATGGCCACGGCATTGGCGGCACGCTGGACAGCCTTGTACGTGTTGTTGCCGGTATTGAGGTCCGGGAATACAAACACGGTGGCCTGCCCTGCGACATCGGAGTCGGGCATTTTGACCTTGGCGACTTTGGGGTCAACAGCCGCGTCAAATTGGAGTGGCCCTTCAATGGGGAAATCGAGACCGCGTCCTTCGGTGAGGGTCTTGGCGATGCGGGTGGCCTCGGTGACCTTTTCCACATCTTCGCCTTTTCCGGAAGAACCAGTGGAGTAACTGAGCATCGCGACCTTGGGATCAATCCCGAAGATCTTGGCGGTTCCAGCCGCACTGATGGCGATTTCAGCCAACTGGCGAGCGTCAGGGTTGGGGTTCACGGCGCAGTCACCGTAGACCAGCACACGGTCTTTGAGACACATAAGGAAGACTGAAGAGACAATGGAGCTGCCCGGTTTTGTCTTCACGAATTCAAAGGCCGGACGGATGGTCTGGGCCGTGGTGGTCACGGAACCGGAGACCATGCCGTCAGCGAATCCCTTGTGGACCATCATGGTGCCGAAATAGGTGGGATCGGCCATGCGGTCCCAGGCCACTTCGGCGAGAACTCCTTTGTGCTTGCGGAGTTCGAGATATTCTTCGGCAAAGGAATCGAGCAATTCGGATTCAGCTGGGTTAATGATCTGTGCGTCGGAGATGTCCACGCCGAATTTGGAGGCCTTGTCGCGAATTTCGTCTTCGCGGCCGAGCAAAATGATTTCGGCAACGCCTCGGCGCAGCAAAATGTCGGCGGCGCGCAGAATCCGTTCACCGGACCCTTCGGGCAACACGATCCGCTGTTTGTTGCGGGATGCCTTGTCGAACAGGGAATATTCGAACATTTTTGGCGACACACGAGTCGACCGTTTTTCAACCAGATTGTCGCGGAGTTCTGTCACATTCACATGTTGGGCAAAATTACCGAGGGCCGTGGCGATCCGTTGATGATCGTCGGCCTGGATACGGCCATACAACCGATTTAGTTCCTGCACATTCTGGTAGGTATGTCCCTTGACCGAAAGCATGGGAACCGGAACGCCGGTCCATCCTTCAATGAGTTTGTGGACACTGTTGGACAGATCCAGTCCGCCGGTCAGGACAATACCCGCGATGTCGGGATAGGAACTGGACAGACGGGATGCCAGGCTGGACAGGATGATGTCCGAGCGGTCACCGGGGGTGATAATCAGGCTGCCGGGTTTGATATATTCCAGAAAGTTACCGATCTGCATGGCGGCGATGACATAGTTGTCCACCAGAGTTTGCATCCCGCTGTGCCCGTACAGGATGTCCGCATCCAGCCACCGTTTGACGTCTCCGATGCTTGGTTTGCCAAGGGCTTCGTTTTCCGGGATGACATAGAGCGGCATGTGTTCGCCGTTACGGTCGCACTGAATGGTTCCGCAGATGTCGTCCGTCATGCCCTCGGGGGCGCGGTTGACCACACAGGCCACGAAATCAACGCCTTTTTCGGACAAGGTGTCCAGCGTGGATTGCGTGATATTGACGACTTCGACCGGGGTCTTGTCACGGCCAGACGAAATGACGAGCATGGGAGAACCGATGGTGGCGGCGATATCGGCATTGAGGTCGAACTCGAATGCCGGGTCCTTGCCCTTGAAATCGGTGCCTTCGCAAAGCACGAAATCGTACTTCTTTTCCAGCGTCTTGTACCGTTTCAGGATGTTCTCAAGCACAAGCGCGTGCTGACCGGAATTTATCAGCTCACGCGCCTGCTTGAGAGTATACGCGTAGGTGTCGCTATACGGAATGGACAATTTGAAATGATCGATCATCAGTTCAATGTCGTGATCCTTGTTTCCCTCACCCGGGTCATTGATGATAGGGCGGAAAATGGCGACGTTGTGCAGTTCTCTGAGGAGCATCTGCATGACGCCGAGGATGACGGCGGATTTGCCACTTCGTTCTTCCGTCGCGCTCACATACAAGCTTTTGGACATGGTTGGGTTCCTTGTTTACCTATCCGTTGGTTATTAAAGGCTCTCGGCGTACAACTCGATGACGTGTTTGACGTCCATCTTTGCGTTCTTCTGGGACAGCATATCTGTGATCTGAAGCATACAGGCGGGACAACTGGTGGCAGCGGTTTGGACGCCCGAGGCCATGATGTTGTCCGCTTTACGGCTTCCGATCTTCTTGGACATGTCGTAATGCGCGATATTGAAGCTGCCGCCACATCCGCAGCAGGTGCCAGCTTCCGCCATTTCCGTGAAGTCGCATCCCGCAGCCTTGACCAGGGTCCGGGGCTGCGCTGTCACGCCGAGGGAGTTTTTCAGGTGGCACGGGTCGTGGTAGGTAACGCCTCGGCCTCCTTTGATTTCCTTGGATTCTATCTTGAGAATATCAACCAGGAATTGGCTGATGTCCAGAGTCTTCTTTTCCAACTGTTCAAGGTCGTATTTCAGGGCGGCATCCCCACCATACATGCGGGGCCACAATTCCTTGATCGTGGCGGTACACGTCGCACATCCGGTGACGAGATAATCGAATTCACCGGAACGGAGTCGATCCATGTTGATTCCGATCAGGGTGTCAAAGGTGTCGGTGTCGCCGCTCGACAGGGCCGGAATACCACAGCACGCCTGGCCTGAAGGCATGAAGACGCCAACGCCATGGTGTTTGAGCACCTTGAGAATGGCCTCACCTACCTGAGGGTAGATCTTGTCGATGACACAGCCGACGTAAAAGGCCACCTTGATGCCGGATTTTCCGGCCGGGGTGTCCAGCTCCGGCACGATCTTGTGCAGGGGCTTGGTTGCCAGGGTGTTGAAATGGCGGTCACGGATTACCGGCGCATTGAACCGGGCACAGCTGGAGCCGAGCATATCGTCCACTTTTTTGGTGAACACACCCTGGAATTTTGCCCCCATGCCCGTCAGTGTGTTGAAGAGCTTGGGATTTTTGAGCATACCTCGGAAGATGGTCCGTTTGATCGGCGACAGACCGAAGTAGCCTGTCATGATGGCACGGGCCTTCAGGAAGATGTCCATGACAGACACACCGGACGGACAATTGGCTTGGCAGGTGCCGCACAACAGACAGCGGTTGAGCTTTTCGTTGACGCCTTCCGGGTCTTCGAGCATCTCGTTGGCAAGTCCTTCCAGCAGGGCGAGCTTGCCGCGGGTGACGTCTGTTTCGCGTCCGCTTTCGGCAAAGACCGGACAGACTGCCTGGCACATGCCGCATTTCATGCAGTTGACAAGCTGGTCATCCAGCTCCTTGAACATTTGTGCGAGTTTATTGATATCAGCCATGATTTCCCCCTTAGGATCGCGGGCCGACGATTTTGTCGGGATTGAGGATGCCCTTGGGGTCAAGGACGGACTTCATGCGACGGGCGTATTCCAGGGTAGCGCGAGACGTTTCCTGTTCCAAATATTTGGATTTCGCCAGTCCGATACCGTGTTCGCCGGACAAGGTGCCACCCATGGCGAGGGCCTTGTCAAAGATCATGTCAATGCCCTTTTCTACGCGTTTCCATTCCGTCTTGTCCCGTTTGTCGGTCAGGATGGTGGGGTGCAGATTCCCGTCACCGGCGTGACCAAAGGTTCCGATGGTCAGGTCGAGTTTCTTGGAAATTTCGTCCAGAGCCTCGATCATGGCAGGAATTTTGGAGCGGGGCACAGTCGCATCTTCAAGCACACAGGTGGGCTTGAGCTTGGCCAGTGCGGGCAATGCGTCGCGGCGGGCCTGCCAGACAGCGTCACGTTCGGCGGCGTCCTTGGCGATTTTCAATTCAGTGGCCCCGTTGGCTTTGCAGATCTTTTCGACCATGGCGGCTTCATCTTCTACCTGAGCGGGATGGCCATCCACTTCGATGAGCAGCAGGGCGGCCGCATCAATCGGGAGACCGGCGCCACGGAAGTTCTCTACGGTACGAATCGTGAAGTTATCCATCATTTCCAGCGTGGCCGGAACAATCTTATTGGCGATGATGGCGGCAACCGTTTCAGATGCGGCTTTCATGGAGGGGAAGATCGCCATCATGGATTTGGCAGCCTGTGCCGGGGGCACGAGTTTGAGAATGAGTTTGTCAAAGACGCCCAAGGTGCCTTCGGAAGCGACCATCAGACCGGCGAGGTTGTAGCCGGTGACGCATTTGACGGTGCGGGAACCGGATTTGACCATTTCACCATTGACGTCCCAGAAGTCCACACCCATGACATAGTCTTTGGTCACACCGTATTTGAGACCGCGCAGGCCTCCGGCGTTTTCAGCGACGTTGCCACCCAGAGTGGAGACGGTCTGGCTCCCCGGATCCGGGGGATAGAACAAGCCGCGTTTGGCGACTTCCGCAGCGAATTGTGCGGTAACAACACCCGGTTCGACTACGGCGTACATGTCTTCTTCATTGATTTCGAGGATGCGATTCAGACCGTTGGTCAGGACCACAACACCACCGGGGTGGGGAATGGTTCCGCCGGAAAGATTGGTTCCGGCACCGCGAACGGTCAGGGGCAGTCCGTTGTCATTGCAGAGCTTGGTGACCGCGCCGAGGGCTTCGCTGGTTCTCGGGCGAACGACCAGGGCGGGCATGACAGAGTCAAGCACGGCTGCGTCGTAGGAATAGGCGTGACGGTCGGTCTCGCTGGTCATAACATTTTCTGCGCCGGCTATGGCTTCAAATTCTTTGACAATAGTCTCTTTGGTCATGATCGACTCCTCAAATGTATTTGTATGCCCGTGCTGTATGCGGGCTTGTCAGGATGCTGTTTATGCTTGTGTGAAGAGAGTCTGGGAGGTGGGGACCGTCCCCACCTCCCAAGTCCTTAATCCTTTTAGAAGAGGTTCGGCAGGAAGACGAAGCTCATCAATGTGGCGACGATACCGACAACCGCTCCGTACAACAGGAAGGGCCAAACGGTGCGTTTCAGGATCTGTCCTTCCATGCCGGACAGGCCGACAACCGCGCAGACTGCAACGATGTTGTGGATGCAGACCATGTTGCCCATGCCGCCACCGACAGCCTGTGCGGCGACGATGATCTGACGAGGCAGGTCAAGCTGTGTTGCGACTCCCCACTGGAATTCGGCAAACAGCAAGTCGGAGACGGTGTTTGACCCAGTGATGAATGCGCCCAGACCACCCACGAAGGAGGCGAACATCGGCCAGGCGTTGCCGGTGATGTTGGCGACAGCTTCGGCCATGGCCAAGGGCATGGAGGGGTAGTTGTTCGGGTTCAGGGCGGCATCGGCGATGCCGGAGCCACGGAAGATGGACACCAGTGCGACCGCTGCGAACAGGGCGATGGTGGGATTCTTCATGGTGGCAATAGCCTGTGTCCAAGCGGCCTTGACCTTGGTGCCGGGCATTCCGTGAATCCAGACAGTCAGCAGAGCGACCAGTGTGAAGGGAATGGAACCAGGCAGATAGAGGTAGGCGATGGACGCATTGACGCTTTCATAGCCGAGAATTGCAGAGAATTTAATGGCCTGGGCAGCGAGGATACCCTTGAGACCGAGTTCAGGAATACGGGTGACCACGAGGATCGCACCGATCAGAATGTAGGGCAACCATGCCTTGAATTGGCTCATGTGCGGCTTGAATTCCGTTGAACCACCGGACACGGAACCGGTCCATTCCGGGTCCCATTTGTCGGAGGGGCCGAAGTCCCAGGAAGATTTGGGGACGCAGAAACCTGCCTTGGCACCGGCAATGATGATGCCGAGACCGACAAGACCACCGATGAGGGAGGGGAATTCGGGACCGACATTCCACGCGAAGAACAGATATGGCACGGTGAAGGAAATTGCGGCGAACATGCAGAATTTCCATGCGGCCAGGCCGGGTTTCCAACTGCGTTCAGGACCGAAGTACCGGGTGATGAAACCGAGCATGAACACGGGCAGGATGAAGATCATGCCAAGGTGCATCAGGGTTGCCCACTGTCCGACAAGAGCGATGAAGTCGCCCTGAGTGGCGAAGTTCACGCCGGGGGCACCGGAAGACACGGCGTCGGCAACGCCGGGAGCCAGATATTTCAATCCGAGAATGACCGGGGTTCCAACCGCGCCAAAGGTGACGGGAAATGAGTTGAAGACCAGACAGACAATGGCTGCGGCCAAGGGCGGGAAGCCCAGGGAAAGCAACAGCGGAGCGGCCAGTGCAGCGGGGGTTCCGAACCCGGCTGCCCCTTCGAGGAAGGCTGCAAACATGTAGCCGATGATAATGGCCTGGATACGACGATCAGGCGAGATGTTCTGCATCCCGTACTGAATGGTTTCCATACCACCGGATTGTTGGAGTGTCCGAAGAATGAGAATGGCACCGAAAACGATGATGAGAATACCGATGGCCGTCACAAATCCCTGAAGGGTCAGGGCTGCTACATACTTCATGGGGAGCCCCCAGACGGCGACTGCGCCAGCGGCTGCGGTGAGCCATGCCAGGGGCATGGCTTTGGTAGCAGGCCAACGCAGGCCGACCATGAGAACCAGTGCGACCAGGATAGGCAGCAGTGCGATTAATGCAAGCACTTCCAATGACATTATGAATTCCTCCTAAGGCGTGAGAAACGTTTTCTCACTGTGTTGAAAAAGAGATGCGGGGCGGAGTAGGTAAAAACCTCCGCAACAGGTCCGCCCCGCATGAACATCTAGTGGTTATCTGCCGTCGTCACAGGGTTCTCCAGACCCCGGGCTTTCGGCGGAAATGCCGGCGTCACACACTGCATCTTCTTCCTCCTGGATCGGGCTGAAATCAGCCTCGGCCAGATGGGTCAGAATGGCGTATCTGTCGGCATAGTCTTTTTCGATCTGGGCACGGAATGCCTTGGACAGTTCCGGGTGGAATCGTTCCAGCATGGCGTACCGGTTTTCTCCGGACAGGAATTCCTGCAAGGAGCCGTCAGGAGCCTTGGACTCCAGGGTGAACGGGTTCTTGTGTTGAGCGACCAGTTCGGGATTGTAGCGATAGAGCGGCCAGTATCCGGAATCAACGGCCAGCTTCTGTTCGTACTGGGTCTTGCCCATGCCCTTCTTGATGCCCTGGTTGATGCACGGGGCGTAACAGATGATCAGGGACGGTCCGTTGTAGGCTTCTGCCTCGCGGAAGGCCTTCATCATCTGCTGCTTGTCCGCCCCCATGGCCACGGAGGCGACATAGACATAACCGTATGTCATTGCCATGCGGCCGAGGTCCTTTTTGCCGGTGCCCTTACCTGCGGCGGCGAACTTGGCGATGGAGCCGAGCGGCGTTGCCTTGGAGGACTGACCGCCGGTGTTGGAATACACTTCGGTATCCATGACCAGGATGTTCACATCCTTGCCGGAGGCGAGCACGTGATCAACACCACCAAAACCGATGTCGTAGGCCCAGCCGTCACCACCGAAGATCCAGACGGATTTCTTGGTGAACAGGTCTGCGTCAGCGGCAATGGATTGCAGTGTTTCATCAGTGGTGCCATTGAGTGCGGCCTTGAGTGCGTCACCGGCTTCGGCAGAAGCTGCAGCGTCATCTTTGGCTTCGAGCCATGCCGTGATGGCGGCCTGCGCGTCACCGGATGCGGTCTTCACTGCGGCTTCACATTTGGCGACCAATGTCTCGCGGCGGTTGTTGACACCCATTTCTATGCCGAAACCGAATTCGGCAGCGTCTTCGAACAGGGAGTTGCCCCATGCCGGGCCGTGGCCTTCGGCATTGGTGCAGTATGGGGTTGAAGGCGCGGACGCTCCCCAGATGGATGAACATCCAGTGGCGTTGGCGATAATCATCCGTTCGCCGAAGAGCTGGGTCAGCACCTTGACATACGGAGTTTCACCGCAACCGGCACAGGCTCCGGAGAATTCCATCAGGGACTGACGGAACTGGCTACCCTTGACGGTGTCACGCTTGAAGGCATCCTTGAACGAGACCTGTTCGGCGAAGTCCCAGTTCGGGACCTGCTCGTCGAGCTGGGTCGCGGTGGGCTTCATGACCAGGGCCTTGTCCTTGGCCGGGCAGATGTCGGCGCAGTTGCCGCATCCCAGACAGTCCTGAGCAGCGACCTGCAAGCGGTATTGCATTCCCTTCACATCTTTGCCCTTGGCATCGATGGTCTGGAAGCTGGCCGGAGCGTTGTGCATTTCGGTATCATCAACAACAACCGGGCGCAGGGCAGAGTGTGGACAGACGAACGCACACTGGTTGCACTGGATGCAGTTGTCGGCGATCCATTCGGGCACATTGATGGCCACGCCGCGTTTTTCGTATTTGGCGGTGGACAGCGGCATGGTGCCGTCAACAGAGAAGGCGGAGACCGGAAGGTCGTCACCTTTCTGGGCAAGCACGGGGCGCATGACGTTTTTCACGTATTCGGGTTCGTCAACGTCAGTGGCGGCATCGTCGGCCAGGTCAGTCCAGACAGCGGGCACCGGCACTTCAACAATGGCGTTGATGGCGTTGTCCACAGCTGCGTTGTTCATATTGACGATTTTGTCGCCCTTTTTGCCGTAGGCGGTTTTGATGCCGTCCTTGAGCAGCTTCACGGCTTCGTCGAAGTCGATGACATCGGCGAGCTTGAAGAAGGCGGTTTGCATGATCATGTTGATGCGTCCGCCAAGGCCGACTTCTCCGGCGATCTTGACGGCATCCACCGTGTAGAATTTCAGGTTTTTCTGCGCAATGGTGCGGCGCATGGCTGCGGGCAGTTCCCGGTCCATGTCGTCGGCGGTCCAGGCACAGTTCAGGACGAAGGTTCCGCCGTCCTTGATGCCGTCCAACACGTCATAGAGGTGGACATAGCTCGGGTTGTGGCAGGCAATATAGTCGGCAGCGGTGACCAGATAGGTGGACTGGATGGGCGCGTGGCCGAAACGCAGATGGGAAATGGTGATGCCGCCGGACTTCTTGGAGTCGTAGGCAAAGTATCCCTGTGCGTACATGTCGGTGTTGTCACCGATAATCTTGATTGCCTGCTTGTTGGCTCCGACGGTTCCGTCAGAACCGAGGCCCCAGAATTTGCACTGGACGGTGCCTTTTGGGGTGGTATCCAGAGCCTCGGTCGTGACAAGGGAGTCATGGGTGACGTCGTCATCAATGCCCACGGTGTAGCGGGCCTTGGGGGTGGACTCCGTCAGGTTTTCGAAAATGGCTTTGACCATGGCCGGGGTGAATTCCTTGGAACCGAGACCGTAGCGGCCAGCGGTGACCAGCGGACCCTCGCCTTTTTCCAGCAACACGGTGCAGATATCCTGGTACAGGGGGTCGCCCAATGCGCCGGGTTCCTTGGTCCGATCCAGCACGGAGAGGACTTTTGTGGTTTCGGGTAATACCGTCAGGAAATGCTTGGCGGAGAAGGGGCGGTAAAGGCGGACCTTGATGAGACCGACTTTTTCGCCATCGGCCACCAGATGGTTGACCACTTCTTCGATGGTTTCGCAGGACGAACCCATGGCGATGACGACGCGTTCGGCATCGGGGGCACCGACATAATCGAACGGCTTGTAGTCTCGGCCAGTCAGGGCGGACACCTTGTTCATGTATTCTTCCACGATTTCCGGGATGGCATCATAATAGGAGTTGGATGCTTCACGGCCCTGGAAGTAGATATCCGGGTTCTGCGCGGTTCCACGAACATCCGGGTGTTCCGGATTCATGGAGCGGGCACGGAATTCAGCCACCTTGTCCATGTTCAACAACGGCTTCATGTCGTCGTAGTCGATGACTTCGATTTTCTGAATTTCATGAGAGGTACGGAAACCGTCGAAGAAAGAGACGAACGGGACAGATGATTCGATGGTGGCCAGGTGGGCGACCAGCGAGAGGTCCATGACTTCCTGGACACTCGCGGCGGCCAGCATGGCGAATCCGGTCTGGCGGCAGGCCATGACGTCCTGATGGTCTCCGAAAATTGAAAGAGCGTGGGCAGCGATGGCGCGTGCGGAGACATGGAAAACGCTGGGAAGTAATTCTCCGGCGATTTTGTACATGTTGGGGATCATCAGCAGCAGGCCCTGCGAAGCGGTGAAGGTCGTGGTCAGCGCACCTCCGGCCAGAGAACCGTGAGCAGCACCGGCGGCACCGGCTTCGGATTGAAGCTGACGGACTTCGACGGTCTGTCCGAAAATGTTTTTACGACCCTGCGCAGCCCATTCATCGGCGATTTCGCCCATGGTGGACGATGGCGTGATGGGATAAATGGCGGCAGTTTCGCTCATTGCGTAGGCCACCCAGGCGGCGGCGGTGTTGCCATCCATTGTTTTCATCGTGGACATAGAGTTTTTCTCCTCTTGATACAGACTTTTGGATTGTGTGAATCCACTCAAAGCGGATGCTGTTTAGTCATTTCATTACTCAACATCCGTGCCAATATGATAATTTTGGTTTGTATCCCAAATAAAACAGGTAGTTATATATTCATACCGTCTGAGGTGCGACCGATGAGGGTGTTCGAAGTCTGAAAAACAGGACGAAGAGGAGGGGAGTGAAGGAACGGGTTTTTTGATAAAATAGAGGAATACCGAGGGGTGAACATGATAAATGTGTGTATGGAAGCAAAAAGGCGAGTCTGATTTTTCAGACTCGCCTTTTGACGATTTTTCGGACGCGGTGGGGGGGAAGGTTATTCCGATTTTTCAGTGTGTGTCCATGCCGGATCTTTTTTCATGATTTTCGCATGGATGGGACAAGATTCGACATGTGCGCCTTTCAAGTACCCACAGCTCATGAGAAATTCCTTGACGATTTCACCGCCCACGAATTTGAAATGACGTTTGAACAGTTTGACCCACGCTTCATGAGAAAGCGGGTGGTGTGCATCCAACCAATTTTTGAATGATCCTTCTTGTTCACGGAGTCGCAGGATGGCCTGTGCATTGTGGATGGCCGCATTGATTTTCAGGCGGTTGCGGATAATCCCTGCATCGTTGAGTAGACGATTTCGGTCGGTGTCACCATAGGCCGCAACCGTTTCTATCACATAGTTATCATAGGCTTTCTTGAAGTTTTCCTGCTTGTTGAGGATCGTGCGCCAACTCAATCCGGCCTGGTTTATTTCCAAAATGAGCCGACCAAACAGTTCGTTGTCATCATCAATTGGGAAGCCGTATTGCGTGTCGTGATAGACCCGGTCAACGTCGTTGAGATCACGGGTTGCACATGCCGCGCAATAGGATTGGAATTGGGCCATACGTGTTTCCTTAGAGTGAGAGGCCGTATTTTTTGAGCAGGCTGTAGAAGTGGGAGCGGGAGAGTTTGGAAACAGTGAGTATTTGTGGCAAGTCTCCGTCACATTGTCGAATAAGTTCGCCGAGATATGTTTTTTCCGCCATGCTTTTGAAGTCCCTGAGCGTGGGGAGTTCCTGGTCGAAAATGTCTTCGAATATGTCTTGTCCGATTTTTCGGACTGGTTCTTCGATCAAAGAGTCCTGTGTGTCGGAAATGCTTTCGGTGCCGGTCATGCGTTCGATCTGGGCCTTGGCCAACTTGATCCGGAATTCTCGAGGGAGATGCATGGCGTACAACGTCTTTTCATTTCTGGATGCGACCACGGCACGTTCAAGGGTGTTGAAGAGTTCACGGACGTTGCCGGGCCAATCATAACTGGCAAGAGCGGGGTAGAAATCTGATCCAAGTGTCTTGGATTCCATTTCATATTGTTTGCAGAGTTGCCGGACTCGAAAAATGCTCAGTGCCCGAATATCTTCGGGACGTCCCATGAGGGGCGGAAGATGAATGTGGATGGTCTTGAGACGATAGAGGAGGTCTGAACGGAATTCTCCTTTGTCCACCATGTCTTCGAGATTTCGGTTGGTTGCCGCGACCAGTCGAAAATTACTGACCTGTTCCCGGGTGTCGCCCACAGGCCGGAAGGTCCGTTCCTGAAGGACCCGTAAAAAGGCCTTTTGCATGGACAGGGGCATTTCACCGACTTCATCGAGAAATAAGGTGCCGCCGTCTGCAAGTTTTATCAGGCCCATACGGTCTTTTTGTGCTCCGGTGAAGGCTCCTTTGCGATGGCCATAGAGGGTCGATTCGAGCAATGATTCGGTGAGAGCTGCGCAATCAACAACCACGAAATTGCCAGATTTTCGTTTGGAATTTTCATGGATTGTCGCGGCGAATAGTTCCTTACCTGTTCCGGTTTGGCCAGTTATCAGGACGTTGCTGTCGGATCGTGCCGCCTGTGAAAGTAGGTTGAAGCTCACCTTGATACTTGGGCTTTCTCCAACCACGCCCGTGAGGTCGAGCGATCCCATGCCGTTGGCATCGCTTTTCTTGTCATGATATTTCAAGGCCCGGCCAAGGGTCAGGGATATTTCACGAATACTTGAAGGTTTCAGCAAATAGTCCCAGGCTCCACCCTTGATCGCCAGTTCCGCGCCATCCGGGTCCCCTTTGCCAGTCAGGATGATGACCTCAGGCGGAGACGGGAGCTCCATGATGTCCGGAAGAATATCCAATCCATTGCCGTCCGGAAGGCGGACGTCCAGGAAAATGACATCGAATTCATGTTTTTTTGCCAGTCGTAACCCTTCGTCAATGGTGTGGGCCGAAGCACATTCATGAGTGAGCCTGGTTATCAGACTTTCCATGGTCTCACATATTTCGAAGTCGTCGTCGATGATCAGGATCCGGGCCACGGTCTTATTCTCCTTCTGGTTGTGTCAGGACAGCGTTGATGGCGTGGGACAGGTCTTTCTTGTCATACGGTTTGATAACCACCCGACGAATATTCGGCAAGTCCACAGCGGCTGTTGCGGCATCTTCCCGCCCGGACACCAAAATGATGGGAAGGGTCGGGTCAATGAGTGCAAGTCGTGCAGCGAGTTGGGTGCCGCTGACTTCAGGCATGTCGTAGTCTGTGATGATCAGATCAAAGGGGGTCATGTCTTCAGCCACCCGGTTCATGGCTTTGACGGGATCATCCATGGCAATGGTTTCATACCCCATGGTCTCGAGCAAACGGGGCGTCGTATGCAACTGGTCCTGATCGTCTTCGACAAAGAGGATGCGGGCGTTTGTCGATGTTTTGCCGTTGGCGTTTCTCCCATTGTGCGAACTGGGCTTTTCGGATTGTGGCAAATAGATGGAAAAGACGGTTCCACCTCCCTGTCGAGGCGTGACCTGTACGCCTCCATTGTGACTTCGGATGATGCCGTGGACAACGGCCAAGCCGAGTCCTGTGCCTTCAGTCTTGTCTTTGGTCGAGAAAAAAGGATCGAATATTTTATCAAGTATATCCGGTGGAATACCAGGTCCATTGTCCTCCACAACCAGTCGGACATAGTCGCCGGGGGAGATGCCAAGCACGTCTGTGTCATCTGCCTTTAACGAAGCGTGATCCAGAGAGACCCGGATGACGCCTCCTGTTTCCCGCAAGGCGTGGAATGCATTGGTACAGAGGTTCATCGCCACCTGGTGAATCTGGGTGGGGTCGGCATGGACATGTGCTGGAGCCGGGGCGATGTGTGTTTTTACCTCAATGTTTCGCGGCATGGATGATTCCATTAATCCGAGGACTTCAGTGATGACCACACCTACATCCGTCGAACGGAATCCTTCTTTGGACGGACGGCTGAATGCCAGAATCTGTTTGACCACGCGGCCACCCCGTCGGGCTGCCTTGAGAACGCGTTTGAGATCTTTGCCTGTCACGCTGTCCGGGTCAATATCGCTGACCGCCAGTTCTGTCGAATTGATGATCGATGTCAGAATATTATTGAAATCATGGGCAATGCCTCCGGCAAGGGTGCCGATGGCTTCCATTTTTTGGGATTGCAACAGCTGCTTTTCCAAATTGCGTTCTTTGGTGATATTTTCCGCTGTGCTGAGAATACCCACAATTTGGCCCGATCGGTCATTAATCGGAACCTTGTTTATTTCAATCCAGGCCTGTTCCCCGTTCGCATCCAACAGCTTTTTTCGAACTTTGCGGAATGCCTGTCGATTTTGTGCAACCGCCATGTCCGCTTTGACCGCCCAATCGGCGTAACTGACGTCTCGCAGCACATCCCGGGACGTCTTGTTGACGACGCTGTCTTCTTCTTTGATTCCAAAAAAATCGGCAAAGGCACGATTGCTTCCCAAGTATCGTCCATTGATGCTTTTCCAGGAAACCAGTTGTGGCACGGTATCCATGAGTGTTTGCTGAAAAGCCAGTTGATCCTTGACCTTGCGTTCGACTTTGCGTCGTTCGATCATTCCATAGATCAGGAAAACAAGCACCAGAAGCAGCAGGGCAAAGCTGATAATAATGGTCCAGAAAAGCTCTTTTGGGAGTTCGTAAAAGGCCTTGGGTGTGTTGACGATCAGGCTTCCCGTGGGCAACAGCTTCTGATCGATGCCGAGCCGTTCCATGACCGTGTAGTCGAAGATATATTCGCCAATGGGTTTGTCATAGATGGGAATGTCTTCTGCCGGTGTCCCGTCCAGCACCTTGAGAGCGAGTTCAGCGGCGGTTTTCCCATGAAGGAAACCGGAAATCATATGTCCACCGACTGTCCCGTGACCGATAAGAAATCCCCAGCAAGTATAGATGGGCACGCTGGAATGTTTGGAGATGGATTCAACAACTTCTTGCGCTGTTGAAAAACGGCCATCGATGATTTGATAATAGGGAATGGCAAACAGGAAGGTATCGTCCGGGAGCGTGGTCACTCGATCCATGACAGCCTGCATGGAAATATCAATCCAATAATCAACGGTTAACCGTTCTTTGAATTGTGGGACAATGGCTTGAACTTGATGTTTGATGGCCGTGCCTGTGGTGGATGAGTCCGTGACAACGATCATGTGTTTTTTTTCAGGGTGGAGTTTCAGGGCCACTTCCAGCGTTTTTTTCATGTCGAAAAGTTCAACAACGCCGGTCATGTTGTCTTGCTGGAGTCCCTTTGCCTCATAGTCATTGACCCCACTGAATACAATGGGAACACCGGGGAACAGTTCTTCTCTGTGTTGGACGACAAAGGTGAACGCATCGTTGTCGGAGACCATCACCACGTCAAATTGTTTGGTGGCGAATTTCTCTTTGTAGAGCCGGACGAAAAGCGCAGTGACATCTTCGTAGTTGTATCGTTTGGCATCCATGTACTCTATCTGAAGATCTATTTTGTACTGACTTGTGTCCAATACGGACCGTGCGCCTTCGAGAATCGAGTCAGACCAGCCATACCCGTGGTGGTATGAATTCAGATACAAAACGGATTTTTTGGGTTTTTCGGCGGCAGCCAGCGTGGGCAGTAGAAAAATAACGCTGAGACAGTATACAATCCATTTCAATTTGTTCATATATCCTCGGCTATGGCACTTTTCATGCAATCTTGGTTGGGCTTTCTCAAACCTATGCAAAGGATGGGCCTTTGGCTGACAATGTCAAGTTTGAAACATGATCGCGGTGCCGTCAATTGCTGGTGAAAGAAGGCCTTTCTTGCTGTTTTTTCGTGGACACAGGGTGACAAAATACCAAAAAAGACATATTATTTGATACGTGTCGGAATGTTCTTTTTTCAACGTATTTTGTATTTATTTGTAATTATTGAATAAGGTGTAAGGTGAATGCAATGATTCGGCATATTGTCATGTGGACGTTGAAAGAGGAAGCTGAAGGGGCGACTGCCCGGGAAAATGCGATCAAGCTGAAAAAAATGTTGGAAGCCCTGAATGGGCGTATCGAGGGATTGCGTTCGTTGAGCGTCAGCTATGATATTCTTGCTGCTGATCCTGAGTGTCATCTTGTCTTGTGTTCCGACCATGATGACATCGATACCCTGGATTTATATCAGGGGCATCCTGAGCATCAACAGTGTGTCGCTTTCGTGAAAAAGGTGGCAGCCGGGCGCAAGGTACTTGATTGTGTTTTTGAGGGATAACACTTTCGATTGAATCGGGTTTGTTGACGGATGAAGTTGGGCGGTGTGCATCCAAATTGACGCGACAGGGAAAGGAATGAACGTCGTGCGAGGGAGGATACCATGTCAATGCGTTTTGATCAGGAACGAAAACGGATTATTTGTCGTTGGGAAGAGCCGACCAAGATTGTCATGAACAAGAAGGAAGGGACTATCAAGCGGTCTCGGATGATTACCGTCAAGGTGAACGACAACGGCAAGTTGAACAGCAAGGATCGGCGGCGTCATGCCAATCATCCCATGTTTCCGATCATCAGTCGGTTCAATCAAATGCTGAACAACATGGAGTGCTATCCGCAGTGCGAATGGGAAGCCGAGCATACGTGTGCAGTGTGCGGAACCAATGTTGGTGTTCACCCGCATCTTGATGTGCACACTCAGTCATTGATCTGGTTGTGTAAGGATCATGTGACGGAATCTCCCAAGGTAAAAGACGCATAAAGGACGATTGTGACAGGTATGCGACCAGAGCGTCGCGACAGGTGTGACGGTTGTATCGTCAAAACGCCTGTGGCAAGCGATGTTTTTGTCTTCAATACAGCGTGCCAAGTCCTGCTTGGTGCGCTTTTTTTGACCCTTTTTTTGGTTGATTTTCCAGACTTTTTTTGATGTCAGTCCAATGAAAAAAGGGGCGTACACATTCAATGTGTACGCCCTTTTAGTTGCATTTAGTGCGCCAAATCTACATGAAATAGTAGGTGGCGACGAGACCCATGATCGACATGGTGATGGTATACGGCAGAGCCAGAACGACCATGCGGCCATAGGAGAGTCTGATGACCGGGGCCAGGGCCGAGGTCAGGAGGAACAGGAACGCGGCCTGTCCGTTGGGTGTTGCCACGGACGGGATGTTGGTTCCGGTGTTGATGGCCACAGCCAGCTTGTCGAAGTGGTTCATCATGTCAGTGACTTGTCCCTGAATGGCGGCGGGCAGTGTCGAAATGGTCTGCGCGCGGTCCAGATGTCCGTCGGTCAGCCGTTCCATGAGGGCAACGCTGTCCTGAACCCCTGGGAATGTGCCAAGCAATTGGGTGAAGTGCATCTTGGTTTCCGAGATGTAGACTGTCGCCACAAAGACGTTGTCCGAGATCATGGAAAGGATACCGTTGGCAATGTAATAGGCAGCCAACTGCGCTTGACCGTGCATGGACAGGACGACATCCATGACCGGAGCGAACAGGTGCTGATCGTGGATGACACCGACAATGGAGAAGAAGACCACGAGCAGAGCGGTGAAGGGCAGGGCCTCTTCAAATGCCGGTCCGAGCTGGTGTTCATCAGTGAATCCGTTGAAGCAGGTCAACAAGACGATGACAGACAGGCCGATGATACCGACGGCGGCCAAATGCATGGCCAATGCGCAGATCAACCAGAGGCCGATCAGGGCCTGGACAATGAGTTTGGCCTTGCCTCGCATACCTCGTTTTTCTTCCATCTTGATTGCCGTTTCGAGCAGGTGCGAACGGATATTGCCCGGCATTTGCGCGCCATAGCCAAATATATGGAATTTTTCGACAAGCATACATGTCAGGAGACCTGTTGCGAGAACTGGCATGGAAACCGGAGCCACCTTGAGGAAGAACGGAATAAAGTGCCAGCCCATTTCTGAGCCGATAAGCAGGTTTTGCGGTTCACCAACGATGGTGCAGACACCGCCGAGGGCGGTTCCCACTGCGCCGTGCATCATCAGGTTGCGCAAAAAAGCGCGGAAATCCTGAAGATCCTGGCGGGCAGCGTCTTTGACCGGATCATCCGAGCAGAGATCGTGAGAGCAGGACATGTCTTTGCCGGATGCGTATCGATGGTAGACATTATAGAATCCATAGGCCACGGCAATGATGACCGCGGTCACGGTGAGGGCATCCAGAAATGCGGACAGGAACGCGCCGGCAAAACAGAACAGCAATGAGATGATGATTTTGGAGCGGACCTTGGTCAGGATGCGGGTAAAGGTGAATTGAAGGAAATCCTTCATGAAGTAAATGCCTGCGACCATGAAGATTAGCAGCAGAATGACTTCGAAGTTGTTCAGTGCTTCTTGGTACACGGTTTCCGGATTTGTTAGTCCGAGAAAGACCGCTTGCATGGCCAGCAAACCACCAGCGGGAAGCGGATAACATTTGAGTGCCATGGCCAGCGTGAAGATGAATTCCGCGATGAGAACCCAGCCAGCCACAAAGGGACCGACCGTGTAAACGAGAATGGGGTTGAGTACAAGGAAGGCCAGGATGGCAAGTTTGTACCATTTCGGCGAATTGCCGAGGAAGTTTCTGCCAAAGGCATGGGTCAGGGATTGAGACATTGATGATTTCTCCTCAAATCGATGTGAATACCGTGGCGAATGTCCAGACAGTCTAGTCGCCGATTGTCATTGTAGGATACATGCCAGCCTCCGGCCCAGATTGGAAGGGCTGGAGGATATTGAAACACGCATCCTGCGTTTTTTGCGCATGGCCTCGGGTTTTATCCGCGCCATTGTAATACGCACCGTTTTCTTCACGGATGTGATCTATGCGGTGCTTGAAAGCCTTTACAAAAGCCATGCCATCTCCTTTGAAGGTGGCGTTGCCCAAGGCCATTTCCGTTGTTTTTGCCAGATCAGCCAGACTCACGCATTGCGTTGCCAGATCAGCTTGCCTGGTTATGTAGCCCCAAACCGCCGAGTTTTCCGGGATCTCGATGGGTTCTTCGGCGTCGATAATCGTATGGGGCATGACGATGGAATCGCGGCCGATGGTGATCGGACAGGATTCAGTGCCGTGAACAAATGAGTTGAATCCCACAAAGACATTTTTCCCATTGTGGGTGTGAATTACCTTGCCACCGTGCGCGGTAACATTGTTGCCTTCACAGACAGAATCCTTAATGTAGCAGTTTTCTTGTGCGTTTGTCCCTGCGCCAATGGTTGAATTTTCGATATGTGCGCGTTGGACGATGAGGGCATTTTCTCCGATTTCGCAATTCCCTTTGATCACCGCATAGGGACTGACATAGGCGGATTCCGGGATGGGCACGTCCGTTTCCGGGCTTGCTGTGGAGTAGATGGGGACAAAGTCTTCCTTGAAGTCTTCGACGTATTCAATGAATTTGCCAGAGAGTTTTCCATTGTCGTCCAGTTTGACATATTTCTCGACCACGCCTTTGGGGAAGACGTAGTTGAATTCGAACAGGTCTCCGGCTTTGACCCAGACTCGGCCTGGCTCGATGGTGACACGGGACAAATCGCCAGCCTGAACATAGGCAAAATCGCCGACAACACAATTGTGCATGACAGAGAGGTCGACGGTTGAGAATGGACCGAGGTAGACGCCTTCCGTGGTGGTGCCGTGGATGTTGGCATAGTGCATGGCGACGGTGTTTAAAATACGGAATACTTCTGGAATTTCGGGGTTTTTAGACTGGTTGTGGACCAGTGTCTTGACGAGGAATGAATTGGTGATGCGGATGACTTCATCGTAGAAGAGTTTGGTTTTGACACCATTGAATTCAACCACATCCCCTTTTTGTTTGAGTTCGTCGCCGCGAATGTCAGATTTGTACAGGACGGAACGATCAACCTGGGTTTTGCCCAAAAAATATGAGCCGGAAAGGTTGGAATTGGTGAATCTGAAACTGATTGGATGGTCTTCGGTTAACGCGTAAAATGCGTAATACAGGAGATGTCTTTCCCGAGGAATGGAGTTGTTGAGCAAAGGACGGACGTCAACACCCATGGGTTTTAAATTGACGTTGACTCGAGACGCGATATGGCCAAAGAGAGCTTCAAGCTTTTCCATGATTTTCACACATATTCTTTGTTGTATGTTGTATGAAAAGACGGCTGCCATGCGTCAAGCACAGCAGCCGTTTCATATGGTACTATAACATCCAGTTGGTCTTAACCTCCGGTGGGCACGGTAATGGGCATACCCATTATCGGCCAGATAACCAGGATGGCGATACCGACAACCACCAGGAGCAGGAGGGATGCGGGAACACCCCAGCCAAAGAACTCACCTGTGGTAAATTGTCCAGAATCATACGCAATGGCGTTCGGTGCTGCGCCCACGAGGAGCAAGAAAGGCATACCTGCAACGACCAGCGAGGTGTACAGGATGACTTCGGGGGCTACGCCAAGATACGGCGCGATGACGAGCGCGACCGGCAGTGAGATGGCAATGGCCGCGACGTTCATGATGAAGTTGGTCATCATCATGACAAAGAACGCGATGGACATGACGAAGATGAACCCGTTGGCTTCCTGGAACATGACCAGCCAGTTGACGGCCATCCATTTGGCGGCACCAGTTTCCCAGAGACAGAAGCCGATGGACATGGCACCTGCAAACAACAGAATGATGTTCCAGGGGATGTCTTCGAGGTCTTTCAGATCAAGGATCTTGAAGACAAAGAAGAGAACCGATGAGCAGAGAATGATGGCTGTTTTATCAACGGCATTGAGGGCCGGAATAAAGGAGCGCAGGGACATGATACAGATGACACCACCGACAATGATGGCTGCCATGATTTCATTGCGAGTCAAGGCGCCCATTCTGGCGTTCAGTTCGCGGGCTTTTTCTCGCAGACCGGGGATGCGGGCTTTTTCAGGCTTGCAGACGACCATGAAGAATCCCCACAGCAGGAAAGTCATGCCCCATCCGACGGGAGCCATGTAATATGTCAGCTCGAAGAAGCCGATGTCTACGTTGACGATTTCCTTATAAAAGCCGAGGGCCACAGCTCCGCGAGCCGCGCCCAGCAGGGTGACGATGGACCCGGCTCCAGCCACGTAGGCCATGCCGATGAACAGTCCCTTACCGAATTTTGTCGGCTTGTCTCCTTCACCATACAGGGCGTAGATGGCGAGCAAGAGCGGGTAGATTGTGGCGGCCACGGCTGTGTGAGCCATGATGTGTGTCAGGGCCGCCGTGACAACAAACACACCGAGGTAGATCATCGAGGTGCGTTCACCGACAACATCGAGCATTTTGTAGGCGAGTCGTTTTGTCAGGCCGGTCTTGGTGAAGACCAGACCGATCATGATGGATGCAAAAATAAAGAGGACTGATGGGTCCATGAAATCCTTGAAGGCCACTTTGGCCGGGCGGATCAGGAACATGACCTGAAGAATACCGATCATGAGTGAAGTGACACCGATTGGGACGACTTCAAATACCCACCATGTTCCGGCCAGCAGGAAGACTGCAATGGCTCCTTTGGCTTCCTTGGGCAGCGGAAAATGTTGGCCCATGGGGTCAATGGCGTCCGGCCATGCTGGGGCGAAATAGACGACAGCGAAGAGGACAACGCCGAGGAGCATGAATATCAGGCGTTTCCAGTCGAATGCGGGGGGGGCAGCTTGAGCTGTTTCCATGATTATCTCCTTGTGAACCAAGGCCTAGTCGGCACAGGTGCTCATGCGATTAATGATTTCATCAAAGACATCGGCCATGCGGAGGATGCCGGTCACGGTACCATTTTGGCGAACAATCAACGGTTGGGTCGCTCCCATTATATAGAGATGGACGCCGTGTTCCAGGTCGCTGTTTTCATCAATGTAGTGTGAGTCTTCAGGGACGTGCATGAGATCACGAGCCTTCAGGTCAAGGCTTTTGCCGCAAAGGTCAGTCAAGGTGTTTGACCAGAGATTGTACTCTTTGAATTGGTCGGCCACAAATCGGTTTGACAAAATGTCGCTGCCGAGATCATTGGTATTGAGTTTTTTGTAGTTCGGCTCCAGTGCGATGATGATATCAATCATGGTGACCACGCCGGCAAAGGCCCCGGTATCATCTACCACAAGAATGTCGCGATGGGCACCATCGTGGATGGCGTTCACGACATCACTCAGAGAGGCGTCCAGACCGAGGGTCTGATATCGCTCTACCGGAGTCATCAGGTCTTTGATTTTCATGTAATCCTTCCTCCCGAGAAGTGTTATATGCAACAATCCACAGCACTTGATGCACGATGAGACAGTCCGCGCACGATCGTGTCGTGGCCCCCCGCTTGATGCACCCAGAATTGCCCCAAATTTCACATGACGTTCTGCAACGTCTGCCGGGCTTTCAAGAGGGTTCGCATTCCTATAAATAGTAAATTATTGTTTGCGTCAAGCGTCTTATGTGAATAAAAGTGCAAGAACACAATGACACGTTTTGCAACACGCTTTTTCGAAAAAACTGTTTCATATTGAAACAATATGAAACAGAGTCTCGTCAATAGTACGACTGCCCCTCGGTGAGGGTTCCCATGAGGTACGCTTCAAGAACAGGGTCAACCGGGCCGCAGACATTATCGATAACACGAAGACGCTTGCGTCGAAGAAAATCATAAATTTCCTTTTCGATGCCAGCACACAGGATGGTTTTGACACTTTCAGACATGACCATTCGATACATGGTTTCACTGGAGGGGGCGTCGAGGATCACGATTTTTTCGTCGATTTTTCCCATGGCGCTGGTTTCTCGAGTGACCGAGACGATGAGTACTTCAAGGGCCATGTCGAATCTGGGAGCCAGTTCGTTGCCGATAAGTGGGATAAGAATTTTTTCCATGGAGTTACTCGATGCCGAAATGTTTCATCTTGCGCCATAACGTGCTGCGTCCCCAGCCGAGGAGTTCGGCAGCCTGTTGCTTGCGGCCACCAGTTTTGACCAGTGCGTCAAGGATCATTTTGCGTTGGACATCTTCCCATCGTTCTGGAGGTGCGCTTCTGACTTCACCCGGTATGTCGGGACGCTGAGTTGAAGGTGTCAGGTTGGTGGGGAGTCCATGCCCGTGCAGGATGTATCCGGGGAGGTGTCGCATTCGAATGACCGGCGTGTCACAGAAATTGACGGCATATTCGATCAGATTACGCAATTCGCGAATATTTCCAGGGAAAGTGTAGGATTTGAGGAGTTTGTCAACATTCTTCGAGAACCGTTCCACCTTTTTTTTGTAGCGGAGCTGGAACATTCTCAGAAAGTGGTCCTGCAAGAGGAGCAGGTCTTCACCGCGTTCCCGTAATGGAGGGAGGTGGAGGCGGATCACATTGAGTCGGTAGAGGAGGTCCTGACGAAACGTCTTGTTGCGGACAGCGTCATCAAGGTTGGTGTTGCTGGCTGCCATGAGTCGCACATCGGTCCTGACACTCTTGGTGGACCCCATGGGCCGTACGACGTGATTGTCCATGTAGGCGAGGAGTTTGGTTTGCAGAGAGAGGGGGAGGTCCCCGATTTCGGTGATGAACAGGGTGCCCCCGTGGGCCATGCGCAGTCGGCCCTGTTTGGCCTGGTCTGCGCCGGGAAAGGCGTTTTTGATATGACCGAATAATTCGGATTCAAGGAGTGGCGGTGGCAAGGCCCCGCAGTTCACCTTCACAAACGGGCCATCCCTGTCCGATTCATTGTGAATTTCTTCAGCCAGCATATCTTTGCCTGTGCCGGTTTCACCGGTAATGAGGACTGGAGAATCGGTCTGGGCAATGGACGGGGTCATGGCAAATATCTTGCGGACCTGGGGGCTACGGCCAACGAGTTCTCCCAGACCGAGCACATGCCCCGAAACCTCATCGAGAGGTCCGCCACTACTCGGGGTGATGGTTTCGATGACACCTTGAATCGTTGTGGTGTCATCCACCAATGGGGAGAGTGTCAGATTGACAAAGACCTTTTCCCGATTCCGGGTAAGGATGTTTGCTTCCACGGTTTTGGGGTCGTGATTCTCCCAATCGGTCATGATCGGACAGTTTTTCATACAGAAATCACACCGCAATGCGTGAAGACACTTGATGCCGAGAACGTCTTTTCGCTGAACCCCGGTTATCTTTTCATAGGCACTGTTGATCGCGAGCAATTTGCCGCGTGTGTCCATGATGGCGATGCCGAGAGGCAGGGCGTCAAGGAGTGTGGCCAGTGCCTTGGTGTCGGTCAGGCCGTGTATGATAGCGGAAAGATCGGCTATGGGCATGACGAGTGTCGAGCGCACCTTGGTTGAATTTCTGACATACATGACCGTAGTGAAACATTCAGCAGAAAACAAGGTATTGGATCGAAAACGTCCGGGAAAAATCGAAGAAGGTGTGTGGGACAAAAAACAGCGGCTCCGTTTCCGAAGCCGCTGTATGGTGTGTTCAGTCTTTGTGCGTTACTCGTTCATTTCCTTGATGAGTGTTCGCAATTCGTTGGACAGTCGTGCCAGTTCATTGATGGCTTCGGCAGACTGATTCATGCCTTCCGCTGTTTCGGAAGCAATTTCGTTGATGTCATCGACGGCCCGGTTGATTTCCTCGGATGCCGCGGATTGTTCTTCGGCTGCCGTTGCAATGGATTGAACCTGACCAGAGGTCTCATCCGCAAAGGCCACGATGCGGTCCAGGGATTCTCCGGACTGGTTGGCAAGCTCGGTGGCCTGCTCAACCGCGAGGGCTGCGGTATCGACACTCTTGATGTTGGCCGCCGCGCCATTTTGAATGGCCTGGATGGCGTCGCCCACTTCCTTGGTGGCATCCATGGTCTTTTCGGCAAGTTTGCGGACTTCATCTGCGACCACGGCAAATCCGCGACCGGCTTCACCCGCACGGGCCGCTTCAATGGCCGCGTTCAAGGCGAGCAGGTTGGTCTGATCCGCGATATCCTCAATGACATTCATGATCTGACCGATGTCCGTGGTCTGGACACCGAGTTTGTCCATGGAATCCTTGAGCGTGGCCGTGAGTTCATACACGTCGCGAATGGCGGTGGTGGCTTCACGGACAACGACAGCGCCTTCCTGCGCCTGTTCCTTGGCATTGGCCGCAGAATCTGCCGAGTTGGCGGAATTCCTGGCAACTTCAAGCACTGTGGCGTTCATCTCTTCCATGGCGGTCGCTGTCTGGGTTGTGAGATCGCGTTGGACATCCGCCCCCTTGCTGACCTGATCCGACTGGGAGGACAGCTCGTCCGCAGCCGAAGTGACCTGTTCCACGATGAGTGAGGACTCCTTGGCAATCCGCTGCATCTTGGACAGCAGTCCCCGCACCTTGGTTTCGTGATTCCGGGCTTCCATCATGGCTTCTTCGGCCTTGCCCTTGGCTTTTTCCGCTTCATCCTTTTGCTCGGCAACTTCGAACATTTTGACCTTGAGATTGTCCACCATGGTTTCAATGCCGTCTTTCACGACCCTGAGTTCCGAAGAGAACGTGCCCTTGGGTGTCGCGTCGAGATCGCCCGATGCCACGCTCTGAGCAAAGGATCGGATGCGATGCAGTGGATTGACGATGATGGATTTGGTCAGGAACCAGACCAGAAGTCCGATGATCAGCAAAATGACAATCGTTTCACCCGCAGTATACAGTTCGGCCTTTAAAATATTCGCTTTGGCGTCCGACAGGGAAGAAATGATTTGGAATGCGCCGTGGATTTCTCCGACTTTCCAGCCTTCTTTTATTCCGCCGGTGGGATCGATGTCACCTTTTGCGTCACCGTGGCAGTAGAGGCATTCCTTGGTCAGGCGAATGGCTCGGAAAAATCGAATCTGATCTTCTTCAACGATGACCTTTTCATTGAGATCCTTGGCCTTGAGTTCGGCCAGTACATCTGCTTCAAGCGGGGTCGGGGTGTTTTCCGGGTTACGCGGACCGACTTTGGGCACGCGTAATTGAAAGTCGAGTTCCTTGGATTGTCGTTTGGCCATTTTGATGGCGGTAATGACCGGAATGGCCTCAATGAGTTTTTCTGGAGAGTGTTGTAACTCGTCAAAGGATGTGATGACTCCCATGTCCAGTTTTTTTGACATTTCCTGACGAGCCGCTTCCGCCATGAGAACGACAGCACGGCTTTGGTCAATGATGTCCTGCTCGCCACTTTTTTGAATTTGAATGACCTGCTGGGTCGCCAGAATTCCGGTCACCAGCAATGGGCCGACCAGGGCAAGCGCCATCACTTTCCATTTCAAACTGAGATTTTCAAACATCCTATCCCCACAGTTTGGTTCCTGTTAATTTAATCTCATCACTCTATGCATTCTCATGAATAGTTCATGATAACTGTTTTTACCAGAAAATTGTGTGTCAAAAAGACAATAAAGACAATGATAAATGTGCTGTATCCTCCCGACAAAGGGGACAATGCCGTAACTTTTTTTAGAATAAAAGGATTTGTGACTTTTTTCTTATGCGGCACCATGTCAAGAACTCCCTTTCTTCGTTGTTTTCTCTTTAATTAGGCCAGGCTTCACCCTCGCCTTATGGCGTATTAGTAATGTAT